>JACKEB010000021.1 GCA_020633205.1 Polyangiaceae bacterium | reverse complement strand
GAATCGTCATCCGATCCCCCATCCATGACCACGATCTGAAGCTCGGGGTAATCCTGAGCCAGTAGGCTATCCAGGCACTCGCGAAGGAACCGCCCGCCTCGAAAGTTCGGTACGACCACACCCACACTCAGGCTCATCGAACGCAACTCGCCACACTCGGGACAGTTCCGCAACCCCCGTGTGAACTTTGGAGCCCCCCAAAGCATCTGGTCCCCAGGCTAGACTCCTTCACTCTCATGCCCCGTCTCTATCTCTCCCCTCCCCACATGGGCCCCGACGAGCGTCAGCTCTTGTTGGACGCCTTCGACTCGAACTGGATCGCACCCCTCGGGCCACACGTGGACGCGTTCGAGCACGAACTAGCCCAGCAGACCGGCACGGCCCACGTGGCCGCCCTCTCCAGCGGAACAGCGGCGCTCCACCTCGGACTGATGCTCCTCGGCGTCGAAGCAGGCGACAGCGTGCTGGTGTCGAGCTTCACCTTCGCCGCCACCGCCAACGCGGTGAGCTACATCGGCGCGGAACCGGTCTTCATTGATAGCGATCGCACGACCTGGAACATCGATCCCGACCTCGTAGCCGAGGAGCTCGAACGCTGCGCGGAACGTGGCAAGCTCCCGAAGGCCGTCCTCGCCGTGGACCTGTACGGGCAATGTGCCGACTACGAGCGCTTGCAGGTGGCATGTAAACGTTTCGAGGTGCCCATCCTAGAGGATGCCGCGGAAGCGCTGGGGGCGACGTATCACGGGCGGCCCGCCGGGAGCTTTGGCGACCTGAGCGCCTTCTCGTTCAACGGCAACAAGATCATCACGACCAGCGGAGGTGGAGCGCTCTGTGGAGGCGATGCCGCGCGGATTCAAAAGGCCCGCTTCCTGGCGACCCAAGCCAGGGATCCCGCGCCCCACTACGAGCACTCCCATATCGGCTACAACTACCGGCTCTCCAACCTGCTTGCGGCCGTTGGGCGGGGTCAGCTGCGGCAGCTTGGGCAACGCGTCGCGAAGCGACGCAGCATCTTTCAGCGCTACGTGGACGGATTGAAGGACCTGCCAGGCGTTGGCTTCATGCCAGAGCCCGACGGCTGGGACTCCACGCGTTGGCTGAGCTGCCTCACGTTCGCAACCCCCGAGGAACGCGAGCGAGCTCGGCTAGCCCTGGAAGGCGTGGAGATCGAAGCCCGCCCACTCTGGAAGCCGATGCACCTTCAACCCATCTTCGCTACCTGCCGCGCCGTTGGGGGCTCCGTAAGCCGTGCTCTCTTCGAGACAGGGCTCTGCCTTCCCAGCGGCTCGGCGATGACTGACGCCGAGCAGGACGAAGTGATCGCGGTCATTCGACGCACGTTTGGGCACTGAGCTCTGCGCTGTCTTTCTTTTTGCGGGGTGCGGTGAGCCTTAAGCGCCAAAGCCGCCCGCCACCGACACGCATTCGTCACAAAGCGGCCATTTCGTGACACAATTGACACCATGCGTTTACATCGCTTGGGGTTGGCGACTTGGGTTCTCACGTCACTGAGCGTTGTCGCGGCTGCCGCTTGCAGTGACACGGAGGAGACTAAGCAGCCCCTGGCTAGCGGGGGCGCTGGCGGAACTGCGGGCAGCGGAGGGACCGGCGGCACGACCAACTGCCCCACCAGCTTCGAGGTCGGAGACGCGACAGGGCACGCCGACGTCTACGGTGCCAAAGCAGCGAGCCAAGCCCGCGCCGGACGAATCACCGACGCCGCGCAAATAGTTCAACCGGCTCACGGACGGCAGCGCATCAACGTGGGCGACTACGTGCTCGCCAACGACAAGATCGCGGTGACGATCGAGGACAAGGGGTTGAGCGATGGCTATGCCCGCTTCGGAGGAGAGATCCTGGCCGTCGATCAAGTTGGCGACGATGGGCGCCCTCTGGGTCGCTCGAACTACGTCGAGACGTTGATGGCGCTCTCGATACAGATGATCAACCCGACGAGCGTCAGCGTGATCAACGACGGCAGCGACGGCAACGCCGCCGTGGTGCGCGTCACAGGTCCGCTGGAGGCGATCCCGTTCCTGAACGGCTCTCTCGCCGCGCTGTTTCCACGCAGATACGATGTCGACGCCGCCTACGACTACGTGCTCGAGCCCGGCGCGGAGAAGCTCGATATCCGCCTGGGGATCGCGAACCCGACGTCGGACCCCATCGAGTTCGCGATCGGCAGCGTCACCGACGAAATGCATGGTTTTTTCCAGCAGAATCACAATCAATTCGCCACGGAAGGCAGCGGCTTCTCGTCGGCTAACGGGGAGATCCCCTGGGCAGGTTTCGTGAGCGGCGCGTTCAACTTCGCGTGGCGCTTGCCCCACGGAAAAAAGCTCAACACGAACCTGGAGATCAGCGGCTTTCAATACTTCACTGGTCCCGGGTTCGCGGCAGATGCCTGTGGCATCACCTGGAATGACCACGTGGAGGTGATCGGCGGCGGCCCAGACTACGACGGGCTGCGAGAAGCCATTCGGCGCGTGGACGGCGACACCGCGTGGCAAGCGGTGAGCGGCCAGGTGCTGGACTCCTCTGGTGGGCCCGTCGCGGACGCGTGGGTTCACGCCACGGCAGCCGATGGCAGCTACCTCTCACGCACCAAGAGCGCGAGCGATGGCAGCTATACGATTCACGTTCCGCCGGACACTGGAGCGACCCTCACCCCCCAAAAACTCGGCTATGCATTGCCCGGCGGAACCAACGTCGGTGCGGGAGTCAGCAGCCAAGACCTGAGCTTTGCTGCGACCGGCGCGATCCACGTCGTCGCTACGGACGCCGCACAGAACGCCCCGATGCCGGTACGCATCCAAGTGATCCCAACCAGCGCGCCTCCCTCGTGGCCGGAGAGCTTTGGTGTGGCCGATGAAGCAAATGGTCGCCTCCACCAGCACTTCGCGATGAACGGCGACGCGACGCTGCTCGTTCCCCCTGGGGAGCATCGGGTGATCGTGAGCCACGGCGGTGAGTGGGAGATCTCCGACACGACAATCAGCGTGAACGCCGGAGAGACCGCCCAGGTGGCAGCCAGCCTAGAGCACAGTGTTGATTCCACGGGGATCATGTGCGCCGATTTCCATATTCACTCCGCGCAGAGCGCAGACTCCCACGACCCCATCGTGGAGAAGGTGAAGAGCGCGATCGCCGATGGCTTGGAGATCCCCGTCTCCAGCGAACACGAGTGGGTCGTTGACTTCGGGCCGGTCGTGGAGAGCCTGGGTATGACGGACTGGGCTTTCGGGATGCCGAGCCAAGAGCTCACGACCTTCAGCTGGGGCCACTTCGGTGTGGTGCCACTCCTGCCGAAGCCTGATCAGGTCAACAACGGCGCGGTGGAGTGGGTCGGTCTGGAACCGCCACAGATGTTCGACAACGTGCAGAATCTCCCCGAGGATCCGGTCTTCATCATCAACCATCCGAGCGGCGGCGGCTTCGGCGCTTACTTCAGCAGCGCGCGCTTCGATCGCACCACCGGCGCGGGCAAGACCGCCAACCTCTGGAGCACGAACTTCGACGCCATCGAGGTCTTCAACGACTCGAGCTTCGATGACAACCGTGACAAGAGCGTCGGCGACTGGTTCGCGCTGTTGAACCATGGCTACACCTTCTGGGCCGTCGGCAGCTCGGACAGCCACAAGCTCCGCACCTCTCCCGTCGGCTATCCACGGACTTGCATCGACTTCGGGTTCGACGATCCGAAGCAGCTCACCATCAACAGCGTGCGAGACGCGGTGGCGAGCGGCAACACGACGATCAGTGGCGGGCTACTGATGACCGTGGTTGGCCCGGGTGGCGCCAAGCCAGGCGAAACGATCACGGAAACAAGCGCCGATTTCACAGTCACCGTGCAGTCGCCGAGCTGGTACGACGCGACCACCCTCGAGGTGATCGTGAATGGGGTGACCGTGGACGAGCAAGCACTGCTGCCCATGGGCAGCGGCACCGGACACCGTTACGTCAACGTGGTGCACGTGGACTTCGACGCCAACGCGGGGCGCAGCTGGGTGGTGTTCCACGCAAAGGGCACCGACGACCTCTCGCCGCTGCACCCGGGTCGCGACGCGTTTGCCGTCTCGAACCCGATTTTCTCGGGTGCGGAACCCCTGGGCGGCTGAGTTCACCTCCCAGGCGTCCCATTTTTGGGGGGGAGGTCAACCGCAGCCAAACCCACGGCTGCGGCCCAAAATTCCGCTATTTCTGCCGGGTTTTTCCCCCGACAGGTGGCTTGATCGTACAACGTCGCATGCCGCGACGACTGGCCACCACTCTCCCCCTAGCCTGCGTCGTTGCGCTCACCGCGTGCAACAAGGAGCAGCCGTCAGAGCCCGCGATCAAGGCCGCGAGCTCGAGCCCACCCAGCGCTTCGGTAGTCCCAAAGCCGCCGCCGCGGGCAGCGCTCCCGCCTCTGAACGTCCTCCTGATCAGCGTCGATGCGCTGCGCGCCGACGGGCCCTGGCTCGGCTACCCGCGCAACACCGCCCCCAACATCACACGCTTCTCCAAGCAGAGCGTGATGTACAGCCACGCCTACGCGCTCTCGAGCTACACCTCGATGTCGCTAGGTGGCTTGATGGCCGGCCGCTACCCCTCAGAGCTTCCCCGCGACGGACGCGCCACGAGTTCTTTCCTGCCGGAAGCAGACTTCATCGCAGAGCACATCAAGCAGGCGGGGCTCTTCAGCATCGGCGTACACGGCCACGTCTACTTCCTCGGGGATACCGGAATCAATCAAGGATTCGACGCTTGGAAGGTGTTCCCTCGAATCGTGCTCAATCCGGCGCGAGAAGGCGCCGTCGTCGACCCAAAGCTCGCCGACATGTTGATGGAAGAGCTCGGCGCGCACGCGAAGGAGAAGCCAGATCAGCGCTTCTTCGCCTGGGTACACTTCATGGACCCGCACTTCTCCTACGTCAGGCACCCCGAACAGGAGCCCTTCAAGGGCAACCCATATGCCGACGGAGTGGAGCCGATCCCTCCGGGAACGAAGCTCAGCGACGTCGGTCAGGGGCTACGCAATCAGTACGACGGCGAGGTGCTTCACACCGACGCTCAGATTGGGCGCTTGCTCGATTACGTGGACAACCAGCCCTGGGGCAAGCACACCGCGGTGGTGCTCACCGCCGACCACGGCGAGGCGTTCGGAGAGCACAAAAGCTACTTTGAACACGGCTTTTTGCTCTACGACGTGACCACTCGAGTGCCGCTGATGTTGCGGGTGCCCGGAGTGAAGGCGCGGCGCATCGACACCCGAAGGAGCCACGTCGACGTAGCACCGACGCTACTGGAGCTAATGGGCGTACCCACGCCGGAGGGGCTTCACGGCACGAGCCTCGTCCCTGAACTCAAAGGCGAGACCGCGCCGCCCCAGCGCGACATCGTGATCGACATGCCCTACACCGATCAAAGCCCGCGACGTCGGGCGCTAATCCATGGGGATCTAAAGCTCATCGTTACCGAGACAGATAGGCAACCGTTGCTCTTCGATCTCGCGAAGGATCCTGGAGAACAGCAGGATCTGGCCGGCGACGAAGCGCGCTTAGCGCCGATGGTAAAGCTCTACGAACGCCTGCAGCAGGCGACGCCTGACTTCGCAGCACCCCGCATCAGCAAGCGCCAGTACTGACTCGGTCAGGCTTCGAAGCGTCGGATCTGTTCGAGGGTGAGTTCGCGAAGGCGACTGGCGTTCGCCCCTTGCATTTCCTCACGGTACCATTCGACCAGGGCATCTAGCGCGTCTGCGAGGCGCCAGGTCGGGCGCCACCCGAGGTCGAAACGAGCCCGTTCTATGCTCAGCGCGAGCAGGCCTGCTTCGTGAGGCGCGTTGCTTTCCTCGCCACGCACCCAGCTGCTGCCTGGCCAGCGCGCAACCAAGCCATCCAAGAGCTCCGCAACGCTGGTGATGTCGGCATCGGTTGGGCCGAAGTTGTATTCGTCTTTGACCCGTGGTGCGTCAACCATCGCCGCGAGGCGGAGGTAGCCCGAGAGGGGCTCCAGCACGTGTTGCCAGGGGCGCACGGCGGTGGGGTTGCGGCACTTGACCGCCTTTCCAGCGGCAATCGCTCTCACGAAGTCCGCAACCAGGCGATCCTCGGCCCAGTCGCCTCCCCCGATCACGTTACCAGCGCGTGCCCGCACGACCCGGATATTCCCCTCGGAAAAGAAGCTGCGCTGGTATGCCCGCGCGACGATCTCCTGACAGGCCTTGCTGGCAGAGTAAGGGTCATATCCGCCAAGCGGGTCGTCCTCGCGGTAGCCCCAAGGCCACTCCCGATTCTCATAACACTTGTCCGAGGTGACGATGACGACGGTACACGGCCCCGAGCCGCTGCGACGCAAACCCTCGAGCAGATTCGCTGTGCCCACCACGTTCGTGGCGATCGTCTCGACCGGCTCTGCGTAGCTACGGCGCACCAAGCTCTGCGCCGCCATGTGAAACACGAACCGCGGTCGACTGCTGGCGACCGCCTGAGTCACCGACTCCAGCTCGCGCAGATCCCCACGGATGTCGGAACTCAAGAGCCGTTTCAGCTCGCAGCGCTCGAACATGCTCGGCGATGGAGTGTTCGGCAGGGCGTACCCATGAACGCGCGCGCCCAGGTCGTGAAGCCATGCGGTCAGCCAACTGCCCTTGAAGCCCGTATGCCCCGTCACCAGGACGTCGGCAGAGTGGAAGGTGCCGTCCGCGCGGAAGTCTCCGTTCATGTCTCATTCAACACTTCAGCGCTTCCGCCGTCAAAAGGACATGGCCAGCAGCCAGACAAAAGCGAGAGCGCCCGCCGAGCCAAGGGGCTCGCCGGGCGCTTTCTGCAATGCGGGACAGGCAGCTCAGTTCTTGCCGCCAGCCATCGCCGCGACCTCGGCGCCGAAGTCGTCTTCCTTCTTCTCGACACCTTCACCGCGCTCGAAGCGAGCGAAACCAACCAACTCGAGGCTGGTGCCGAGGGCCTTCGCCGTATCCTCGCGGAGTTGATCGACGGTCTTGTCCGACTCGATCACGCTGGCTTGCTCGACCAGGCAGACTTCACGCAGCCACTTGCCAACCTTGCCTTCGATGATCTTCGGGCGAGCCGCCTCGGGCTTGCCTTCCTCGACCAGCTGCGCGTCGTAGATTTCCTTCTGCTTCGCGACCACGTTCTGGTCGACCTTGTCCTTGTTCAGGAACATGGGCGCCATCGCGGCAGCCTGCATCGCTGTGTCGTCGAGGAACTTCTCCAGCTCCGGCTTGGTCTCCCCGGCTGCGTCGCCGAGCTTGGCCGCCAAGAGCACACCGACCTTGCCGCCCATGTGGACGTAGGAGTGAACCTTGCCAGCGCCATCCACGCGCAGGCGAGCCCAGCGCCGAACCACGACGTTCTCACCGAGCTTGCCGACGAGTGCCTTGCGCACCTCCTCGACCGTTCCGCCGCCACCCGGGTACGGCAGCGTGCCAATGTCGGCGCCATCGTCCGCACCTTCAGCTACTTCGACAACCTTCGCCACGAACGCCTTGAAGTCGTCGTTCCGCGCGGCAAAGTCCGTCTGGATGTTGACCTCGACGAGAACGGCGCTCTTGCCGTCCGCCGCGACCTTCGCAACAACTTCGCCTTCAGCGGCCGCTGCGCCAGCGCGCTTGGCGCTCTTCGCCAAGCCCTTCTTCAGGATGATCTCGATTGCCTTCTCGATGTCGCCCTCGGCCTCGCCGAGCGCGGACTTGCAGTCCGCCAGACCTGCCTGGGTGCGATCGCGCAGCTCCTTGACCAGCTGCATGGTGACCTGAGCCATGATTTGCCTTCTCTCTTGGCTACGAACTCGACGCCGCGAGTCCGCATGGGTTGTCAGTGGGGGCGTCCGAGTCAGGGTGCGCCTCGAACGCTAGAGCCTGTCCGAGCGCATCACGAGCGCTCGCTAGCTTGGGTTCTGGAGTGAGAAAGAGCGCCGGGGCGCGCCAGGTCCGCGCGAAAAACGCGCGGACCAAGTCGGGGCGCTTTCTGCTCAGCTGCCGCGACGGCTGACCATGACCTCGGGTCCACGAGGCGCGTTGCTGCGCTCCTGGCCACCGCGGTTACCGTAGTCGCGACGACGGGCAGCGCCGTGGACGCAAGCGTCCGCGACTGCCGAGGTGATGAGACGGATCGAGCGGATCGCGTCGTCGTTGCCCGGGATGACGTAGTCCACCTGGTCCGGGTTGCAGTTGGTGTCCGTGATCGCAATCACGGGGACCTTGAGCTTGCGCGCCTCGCTGACCGCAATCTGCTCCTGCGCCGGGTCGATGACGAACATCGCCTGGGGGATCGAGCCCATGCCCTTGAGGCCGCCGATGTACTTCTCCAGGCGCTCACGCTCGCGCTCGAGACGCACGGTCTCCTTCTTCACGAGCTGCTCGTACGTGCCGTCTTCCTTCATGCGCTCGAGGGTACGCAGACGCTCGAGGTTGCCCTTGATGGTGCGGAAGTTCGTCATCGTGCCGCCGAGCCAGCGGTTCGTCACGTAGTACATCCCTGCGCGAGAGGCCTCCTCACGCACGATGTCCTGGGCCTGGCGCTTCGTGCCGACGAACAGCACGTGACCACCACGCGCCGCGGTCTCCTGCACGAACTCGAATGCCTTGCGGAAAAGATTGACGGTGCGGTCCAAGTCGATGATGTGGATTCCGTTACGAGCACCGTAGATGTACGGGCGCATCTTCGGGTTCCACCGCTTCGTCTGATGACCGAAGTGGACGCCAGCCTCGAACAACTCCCGGACGCTCATCGGATCCGTGGGATCACGCAGCGGGACGCTTGCTACAACGTCGTCTACGGGTTGGTTCGGCTGGACTTCGACTGATTGTTCTTCACTCATTTTGCGCTCCTGTTCCGGTTGCTTCCTCCGTCTCGCCCGATCTGCCGACCCTTTTGGCGTTTGCCTGAGGGCACCGGGGCGGATCGCTCGCGCGCGAGACGTGTGTCGTTGGGGTTTTGGTGCCGGGAAGGCACCTCCGCATTGGCCCGTAGGCCCAGCGGGGCGCGGAACTTACGGCATGACCCTGGCCCAGTAAAGCGACAGTGGCGAAAATCCGCGGCCCAGCCGCGCGCTGGGCGCTCGGCCACGCATCTACCGGCTCGCTGGGGCGCGTCCGGTCGGTTTCCCGCTAGAGGCCTGACCCGGGCAAGCCACCGGGATTCCGCTGCACCGGTTCCGTCGGCACTGGATTCGGTGCGCTCGCGCTGGCGCTCGGCGGCGTTTTTACCTTCCCCTGAGTGGGCTCGGAGCGTGTCCTTGCGGCCGGAGCCAGCGCGGCGGAGGGCTGCGGTGCCGCTGTCCCCGCGTCTGTCTGGGCGCTGCTCACCGGTGAAGCCTCGAGGGGCGCAGCGGACGCTGCGTCACCAGCTGGGCTCGGCTCCTCAACGGGGGCTGCGACCGAGGTCACGGGTTCTACTGCCGCCGAGGTGTGCCCAACCAACTGCCAAGCCACCAGGCCAATGGCGCCGAGCAACCCGAGCACCCCAACGCCAACCGCGATCCAGCGGCTTGGGCTGCGCGGCGCAGGGACCACGGTGTTCTCCGCAGGTGGGGGCGTGCCCATGGCGACCGCAGGACCAAACGCGTTTACGGCAGTTCGCGTTGGCGGGACCGCGGTGTCGTTGTTGGTGAGCTCGTCGAGGCGCTGAGTGCGGATCCAGGGCTGGTTGCCCAGCACGCCTTCGAGTGGCGCCGTGCCTCCACCGACACTCGAATTGGGCCGCTCGGAGAACGCTGGAGCTTCCGGCCGAGTGTGATGAGACTGCCCCATTGGATCCGGCGCGGGCGAAGGTGCCGAGTCCACATGGGTGGGCTCTCCTCGAGTCGCCCAACTCGGCACCTGGCTGGAGACGGGCTCGTGAAAACTCATGCTTCCGGCGGCGAGGCCATCCCGCGCCGTGGGGGTTCCGAGCTGCGCGGGAGTCGCCTTCGCCGTCTCTTTCATCAACTGTGAGTCGGCACCAACTGGCGACATCACCGGAGTCGGGATCGGTGCCGCAAGGAAACGCCGAAGTTCCTGTGCCGCGCCTCGAGCACTCGCCGGTCGTTGACGCGGGTCCTTCGAGAGCAGCGCAGCGACCAGGGAGTCCAGGATCATGGGCACCCAGTTCGCAAGCTGGGAGACCTGGGGAGGTGTACGCGTCAGGTGGGCGAGCAGCAGGTCGTTGCCCTCCCCCAGCTTGTCGAACGGGCCTGCTCCAGCAAGCATTTCGAATAGAATCAGCCCAACCGCGTAGAGATCAGCCCGACCGTCCACTCGGTCTCCCCGCGCTTGTTCCGGAGACATGTACCGGGGAGTGCCCACAGCGACTCCGCGCCCGGTGATGTTCATCGCGCTCGAGTGCACTTTGGCGATACCAAAGTCGAGCAACTTCACGCTGCCGTCCCGCAGCAGGAAGATGTTGGGAGGCTTCACATCGCGATGCACGATTCCGATCTCGTGAGCCGCGGTGAGCCCTTCGAGGATCTCGGCAGCGATACGCGCGGCCTCGGCGGGATGAATACGCCCTTCGCGCTTCACGCGCGCCGCGAGGGTCTCCCCCTCCAAGCGTTCCATCACGTAGAACGGAACGCCGGACGAGCTCGTCCCGGCATCGGTCACGCTGACGATGTTGGGGTGCTCGAGCTTCGCCAGGGCACGCCACTCGTTACGCAGTCGGGCGACGAGATCTTCGCGCGAGGCGAGCTCCCGGAGCAGCGACTTGAGAACGAAGCGCTTGCCAAGCTCGGTGTGTTCGACGTCGTAGACGCAGCCCATACCGCCCGCTCCGATCAAGCGGAGCACGCGGTAGCGAGTGCCAGGCACCACCTGACCATCGCCGAACTCTCGTAGGACTTCCTCCGACCTAACCACGTCGAACCGTTCTCGCTGCTGCACTGGGGCTGCAGCCCATCCGCGTCCCAGCAGAAAGTTCATCGGCAGGAGGCCTAGCCGGGTTGCGCGGGTTTCCTGACCATTAGCACAAGCAGCGAAAGAGGCCGGCAAGACCTGAATAACCGAATGCGACAGCCTGCAACACGAATCGGCCGAACGTCCGTGTCGTTTGGATCGAAGCCTCGGCAGGCTTCCCTCTTTGGAGCTAAGCTCCGCGCCCCGTGACCATCAGCAAAGCACAGGTCGAGCACGTAGCGCGGCTCGCTCGGTTGGAACTCCAGCCAGAAGAAATCGAGGGTCTTTGCACGGATCTCTCGCGGATCCTCGAGTACGTCGAAGCCCTGGGGGAGCTCGACACGACCGGCGTGAGCCCACTAACTCATTTGGCGGTGCCAGAGCTGCCTGCACGCGCTGACCAGGTCGTCTCTCCTTTGAGCACCGAAATCGCCCTTCGAGAGGCACCGCGTGCCAGCGATGGGGGGTTCGCGGTACCTCAATTCGTGGAGGAGGGATGATTTCCGCGCGAGATTTGGCTGCGCAAGTGCGCGGGGGCGCCACCGCGGAGACCGCCACTCTCGCTGCGCTCCAGGGCATCGAGCAGCAGCGCGATCTGGGCGCTTTTCTCCACGTGGATCGCGAACTCGCGCTGGCTCAGGCCCAAGCGGTGGACCGGCGACGCGCAGCAGGCGAAAAGCTGGGTCCCCTCGCTGGAGTGCCTGTCGCGGTGAAGGACCTGCTCGCCACTCGGGACTCGCCGACCACCTGCGCGTCCAAGATCCTCACCCGTGACGGGCGGCTCGAGACGGCCTGGAAGCCACCCTACGACGCCACCGTGATCGAACGGCTACGCGCTGCGGACGCGATCTTGATCGGCAAGACCAACCTGGATGAGTTCGCGATGGGTTCATCCAACGAAAACTCCGGCTTCTTCCCGGTTCACAACCCCTGGGACCCAGCGCGCGCTCCAGGGGGCTCCAGCGGTGGTTCAGCCGCGAGCGTGGCCGCTGGCTCCAGCTGCCTCGCGCTCGGCACCGACACGGGTGGCTCCATCCGCCAACCCGCCGCGTTCTGCGGAGTCGTTGGCATGAAGCCGAGCTACGGCCGCGTCTCGCGTTATGGCCTGGTGGCGTTCGCTTCGAGCCTGGATGTGATCGGTCCTTTCGCAAACGACGTTGCGGACGCCGCGCTGCTCTTCGACGTGATCGCTGGCCCCGACGAGCGGGACTCCACCTGCACGGCGCAGCCCGTCACGCCCTGTTTCGACAGCGAATCGCCGAATGCTTCGGGACTCAGAGTCGGGATCCCCGCGGAATACTTCCAGGCTGGGCTGGATCCAGAGATCGAAGGCGCGGTCCGCAGAGCGGCAGACCGCCTAGCGGAGGCCGGCGCGAGCTTGGTGCCCGTTTCGCTGCCGCACACGCGCTACGGTGTCGCCACCTACTACTTGATCGCAACCGCCGAGGCATCCAGCAACCTCGCCCGCTTCGATGGCGTGCGCTTCGGCATGCGAGTGGAGCCGCCGGGTTCGGATCTCTCACAGCTCTATGCCAAGAGCCGCGGTCAAGGTTTCGGGCGCGAGGTGAAGCGCCGCATCATGCTGGGCACCTACGCTCTCAGCGCCGGCTACTACGACGCCTACTACAGGCGCGCTCAACTGGCCCGGGCGCTCATCTCGCGAGATTTCCAGGCGGTATTCGCACAGGTGGATGTCCTGCTCACCCCCGTATCACCGACCCCCGCCTTCAAGCTGGGCGAGAAGACTGACGACCCCCTGACCATGTACTTGGCAGACGTCTACACCCTCCCGGCGTCGCTCGCGGGCCTCCCAGCGATTTCGTTACCGTGCGGATTCACCACCGGAAGCGAGATTTCACCACCGCTGCCCGTGGGCTGTCAGTTGATCGCCAACGCCATGCAAGAGCCGCTGCTATTTCGTACTGCGCGAGCTCTGGAATCGCTCTTGGCGGATCTCCAGACCAACCAGTGCCCAGCCCGACAGCGCTCCCCCTTGGCATCGCTGCAGCAATCCGCTCTACGGCCCGGCGCGGAGGTAGCGAACGGGTTTGGGGGTTAGGTGCAACGGACTTACCACTGCGAGCCGCTGCAAGCTGCGGATGCCCAAGCGCTGGCGGAGCTCTTCGCTGCCGCCAAGGCTCCGTGCCACTGCCGCTGGTGGGATTTCCACGGCGACAAGAACGAGTGGCTCGACCGCTGCTACAACCGCCCAGAGGTGAACCGCGGAGAACTCCTGCAGGCGGTAGAAGAACGCGCGCTACCGGGCATCGTGGCGCGCCACGCACCGGGCGAAGCCATCGTCGGCTGGCTGCGGCTCAGCCCGGCGGCCCAGATCCCCAAGCTGTATGAGCAACGCTTGTATCGCGGTCTCCCCTGCTTTCAGGGTGAACGCGCGGGTGTGATGACGCTGGGCTGCTTCCTCGTGCACCCCGGCGAACGCCGACAGGGCGTTGCGCGGGCATTGTTGACCCACGGCGTCAGCTACGCCCGACAACACCAGGGCACAGCGCTCGAAGCTTTTCCGCGAAGAGACGAAGCGGTGGGACCGGAGGCGCTGTGGACTGGCCCGTTCGACCTGCTCTCCGAGTTTGGTTTCGAAGTGGTCAATGACTTCGGCCCCTACCCCGTGATGCGCCTGCGGCTGTGATCGCCGTTGCGTTGTGGTCCGTGTCGGATGTGGCGAGCTGGTACACCAACACGGCCCCCCACGGTTGTGAGCTAGCCACCAACACACGGCGACGCACGTACGTCTCAGTACTTGCAAGCAATGGAGGGCTACAAAGCCGCACCAACCGCCGCCGGGTCAGAGCTCGCAACGTCGATTTTCCGCCGGGCTTTCTGCGGTGGCGCGAGAAACGCGCCCGCGACCTCCAACCGCGTGCCCAGCTTCCGGGGAAAGCAGCGGAACAGACCGACGCAAAAGCCGCGCGCGGATGAAACCAGGGAAACACCCACGGCGACGGTACAGTGAAGAGCGTGGACTGCGACTGCGGTTGGAGACGCGACTGCGGTTGGAGACGCGACTGCGGTTGGAGACGCGACTGCGGTTGGAGACGCTTGAATGAACCAACGCGGCCGAACCAGCACGACTCGAACAGCACAATGTTTCCGCGCGCGGCGCTGAGTCACACACACATTGGTGGACAGCGTGGGAGTGATCTCCGAGAAGCGCTGGCATCGGGTGGCTTGAACGAGGCAGATCGCGGATACTCAAGGGTCGAATTGTTTCAATGAATGACGCCCAACGCCTCAAGCGCCTCAATCTTCTCTCCGGCCTAGCCGTGCGACTCGCCTCGGAGTCCGCCGGCGGTCTCCTGTCAGACACCCTGAGCGTCCTGCTCACTGGGCTCGGCAGCCCTGCGGGCGTTGCTTTCGAGGTGGATGACGAACGTCCACGTTTTGCTAGCGAACGGGGCTTCCGTGCGTCGAATGGAGCACGCTCGGTACTCACCCATATCGCCGAAAGGGTGCTGGCTTCACGCCGAGCCGCAGCACTTCACGATGTGCGCTCGCCCCTCGCCAAGCTCGAGAGCAGCGGCGAGCTGACCAGCCAGGGCTTCCAGGCGGTGATCGCGGTTCCAGTGATGCACCGTCGGGAGCGCCTGGCAGTGCTCGTCGCGTTGTTTCCGCAAGGTACTACCATCGACGAAGAAGGCGTCGACTTCGCCCGAGGTGTTGCCAACGTCCTCGGCTTGGCAATCGCGCGCGACACCGCCAACGCGCGTGCCGCGCGTCCCCAGAGCGGCAGTAGCGGTTCCCTCGTCAGCGCGCAAATCGCCCACGAGCTCCGCGGCCCCGTAGGGGCGCTATCGCTTCAGCTCGAGGAACAGACCCGTCTCGTCAGCGAGCTCGCGACCCTGGCAGGCTCCGCTGACACCGTGCTTGGTGCGGGCCTCGCGGAGCTCGAGGACCTGACCCGTGATATCCACGCGGTAATGAACCGACTGAGACAGGTCGTCGGCCAGCTCGGCAGCGGCAGCGCCAAGCGCGAGAACCCACTCGAGCTGCTCGACCTGAGCGAGCTCGTCAGGGATGTTCTAGCGGAGCGCCGCCCACACCTTGAGCGCGCGGGGGTGGTGTGCGACACGAGCCTCTCCGAAGCCTGTGAGGTCGTCGGGCGGCGTCACGACCTAAGAGAAGCCGCGCTGGCCCTGCTCACGAACGCCGCCGAGCGTTGCGCTGGAGGCGGCGGAAAGCTCCAAGTCTCCGTCAGCAACACCCCGAGCGGCGTGGCGTTCAGCGTTGGGGACAACGGCTCGCGCCTGTCCCTTGAGGAGCAGCGCAGCCTCGCCTCGGGAGAGCACCGAGCGTGGCTGCAAAAGCTACGCGTGGTTCACGACGTCGTGCGAGAGCTCGCAGGTCACCTCGAGGTGCGCACAACTCGCGGGTATCCGGTCATCCTCACCCTACTGCTACCTTCTGCAAGCGCGGACAGTGGCGTCTTCCAAGTCCCTGACAGTTCGCCAGTGCGCGTAGTGCGGCGAGCCGAAGTGCTGGTGGTTGACGACGATGACGTCTTCACGCGCACGATGCGGCGAGCCCTCAAGCCCCACAGCATCCGCACCGCTAGCAGCGCATCGGAAGCGGAGATCGCGCTGCTCGATCCGTCGTTCATGCCTGACCTGGTGCTTTGCGATATCTTCCTGCCCGGCAGTAATGGCGACGAACTCCATGCCCGAGTGGCCGAGCGGCGCCCAGACGTTGCCGCGCGGTTCGTCTTCATCACCGGAGGCGCGCTGACCTCCTCTCAAGCAGGCTACCTACGCAGCTCCGGTTGCCCAACCCTGCACAAGCCACTCGACATCAATCAACTGCGCGATCTGTTGGTCGAGCGTTGCCCCATGGACGCAGCCAGCGTGCGCACACTGAGTCCTCAAGAGGCGCCGCGCTCACGTCGCGATAGTCAGGGCTGAGCGCACCGGCGCCGCTCCGAGCCGCGCGCGAACCCGCGTTGCTTCTTCACAACTCGAACGCGCGCTGTCCGGCGAGTCTCAACCATCCGCTGACGAGCCCCAGGAACACCGACCGCACCGCCTCTTCGCCACGAGCCACGCCATCCTGGGCCAAGCTCTGGAACAGTTGGCGCAATGTCGACGCGGCGTCGGTGAATTCGAGCACGAGCGCTTCCGGGGCGTGCGTTTGGCGAAGCAACTGCTCCGCGCCCGCGTGGTGGCTGCGCTCGACCGCGCAATCCAACCAAGGCGCGAGGAGCCCCTGGATCTCCTGAAGCGAGAAGCACTCCCGCACGACCCGCAGCCAGACGGATTCATCGGGCGCTTGGCCAACCAGGTCGGGAGACAAGGGCGTACCGGCATAGAACGCCGCGTGTCCGCTCCTCCAACGCACCCCGTCGAGCAGCCGTTCTTCCACTTGAAGCGACACGGCCCTGAGCAGGATTGGTGGTCGCACCGCGTTCATCAGCACGAGTTCCTCGCCCAAGCGTCGGCCGCTCTGGGCGGAGCGCACGAGCGCTTGCTCCAGAATCTCCGGGCGTATGTCCCCCTGTGCGACGAGACGCGCGCCGAGCAGCTCTCGCTGAGCGTTTCCAAGCACACAAACCGCTCTGCCTTGCTTGAAGTAGATGTGCTTGATTCGTGGCGAGAGCGAGGCTGAGTCCTTGAGTTCGACCAGGCCGGAGGCACGTAACGCGGCGATCTCGAACAGCCGAGGTAGTAACGACGCACCAGAGATCTCGATTGACCAGGTTGGCGCCACGTGGGGCGGCTCCAGGCGGTACTCACGCCGGCCAACGATACGGCCGAGCAGGGGCTGCGCTTCCACGGGAGAAAACGCACCGCCATCGAACGCGACACGGCTGCCGCGCGGAATGTGACCCGTAGCCGCCATACCGAGCAACTGCGGCAGACTCAACGGTCCGACCGGAAGCTCCCCAGGCCGCGCCAAGCGCAGCTCCGGACTCTTCGAGGCGGCGTTGAAACGAAGCGGCCCCGCGCCGCTCACTGGACGCGGCGGACGCGGCCGAGAAGCTCCCGACGGTGGAGGTGCAGTACGTGACCGGGCGAGTGCCGCAGACACCTGTTGCTGACTTCGCGGCGCGCTGGAGGACGGCGGAGTCATTTCGGAGCTGGCCGCGAGCTCGCGGCGCACGCGCGCCAGGGCGCCAACAGGCAGCGTCGGCCGTGCCGACTCGCGACGAGAGCTTGGCGGGGGCGGTGGTGGCAAGCGAGCCTCCCGCTCCCCGAACTGCTGACGCCGCGCCCGTGGTGGGAGCGACGGAGCGACGGGACGGAAGCTCGGGCGGGGACCTGATTCTGGCGGCCCGGCGCTGCGTGGCCCACTAGGCGCAATCTGCGCGCTCTCCGCTTCAGGCTGCGCCATCGGGGCCGGCGCCAACGGATCGAACTCCAGGGGAGTGCGATCGGGGTCGAGTGGTTCTGGGTTCGGCAGCCGCGGGCGAGGAACACGAGCTGCGTCCGCTGACACGCGGGGCCTCGTTCCACTCTGGTTCGGTAGCACCCGCGCCTCATGGAGCCAGGGCAGGAGAACGGTGTCGTTCGGCGCCAACCCAAGCCGCGCCATCGCCGCGTGCACTTCCTCCCGGAACTCCCGGGCGCCCGCGAAGCGATCCCGCGGATCCCGCGCTAGGGCGCGCCGCAGTAGCTCATGCAACACCGGAGGCAGCGCGGAGCCGTGGCGCTCAAGCACCCCTAGATCACCGTCGTAGATTCGACTCAGCACGTCCAACTCGTTCCGTCCAGGGAAGAGCGGTCGCGCCAGTAACATTTCCGCGAGGACAATCCCGAGAGTGAACAGGTCACTGCGAGCGTCGACCTCCCCACCGATGACTTGCTCCGGGCTCATGTAGCCAAGCTTGCCCTTGAGCTCCCCTGGCAACGTGCGACGATCAAGCACTTCGCTCTTCAAGATGCCGAAGTCAGTGAGCTTCACTTCGCCGGTTCGCCCGATCAGGATGTTGCCGGGCGACACATCTCGATGCACGAGACCGAGCATCCGACCTTGTTCGTCACAGTGCTCATGAGCGTAGGCGAGACCGCTCAAGACCTCGCCCGCAATATACAGGGCGGCTCCGTGTGGAAACCGCTTCCCCTTGGCGGCCACTGCCCTCAAGAGCTTCGCGCAGGACAGGCCGTCGACGTACTCGAGCGCCATGAAGAGGCGTCCGTCCACTTCCCCAAAATCCAGGACCTGAACCAAGTTCGGGTGGTGCAACGAAGCCATGACGCGGGCTTCATCGCAGAACATCTCCACGAAACGCGTGTCCTGAAGGAGCTCCGGCAACATGCACTTCAGAGCAACGCGCTTGACGAACCCGTGGGGCCCCGAACGAGTCGCGACGTAGACTTCCGCCATGCCGCCGACCCCAAGCCGCTCGAGCAGCTGGTACTCGCCTAGCCGGTCATAATCGACCGACTGACGCGCCACAGATCGAGGCGATGCTGCCGCGTGCGCGCCACGATCGGGTGAAACTACAGAGTAACCCCCAGCGACACTTTCGCGTTCCCCGATGCCAGCACCGTCCAGACGCACACCCACGCCTCGAACACCGACCTCAACCGAGCGATCGCGCGGCTCAGGACCAGTGGAGGGAGGCTGGGAAGGGCGCGGGTGACCCATAGGTTTGGAAGCTGACTTACCTAGTGTGGGTTGATGCGGTTACTTGCTGCGGCCGCTCGCCAGGGTGACTTAACCGTGTCGAACGGCCTGCGACGAATTGATCCAGTCTTATCCTCGCGGATTGAGGCGCGAGGAGCGGTTCTTCCCGCCGGCTGGGAAACTGCGCCGGCTGGGAAACTGCGCCGGCTGGGAAACTGCGCCGGCTGGGTCGTAAAGCGTGATGACCAGGTCACCCAACCAGCAAAACTGGACAGGCCTTAAATCGACCCGGTCTCAAGCATATAGGGTACCGAGCGCGCGTTGTGCGTGCACCCATATTCGCGGTATGCTTTCAAGGTTTGTGGTCGGTCTGCGCACACTCTCGCACGCTGGCCGTCCGCGTGGAGCGCCCCCAAGACCGGATCCCGGAGGAAACTGAACGAGGGGGTGCGGCGAGACCAAACTCGACGACTGGACCAGCGACAACAGCGCCGCTCCAGGGAGCGACTGCCCATCACCGTCGAGCGAGCGTTCCGACGCGAGCGACGATCGCAGCCAAGAATGGCTGGGAGCGCGGCCACGACGCCGGGTGTTGGACGCACGCACCGGACGCTTGTTTGGTTGCAGTGTTTAGGCCTGAATGCGCCCAACCTGGGTGTTCTCTGCCAGCTGACAGCATTGTTGGCCGCAGAGCCGGACTGGCGCGCTATAGGCGCTGCATATGTCACCGCACGGGGTGCTGATCGTCGACAAGCCAACTGGGCCCACCTCCCACGACGTAGTCGCGCGCGCGCGGCGAGTGTTCAAGACGCGCGCCGTAGGTCACGCTGGCACCCTGGACCCGCTTGCGAGTGGTGTTCTGTTGGTGCTCGTCGGCGAGGCCACGAAGCTGTCATCGTGGCTGACCTTGGCGAGCAAGCGCTATCAAACTCGCATGCGCCTCGGCGCTGAGAGTGACACCTTGGACGCCCAGGGGACGCTGCGTGAGGTGCGTTATGCGCAGCCAACTGAGGAGCAAGTGTCTGCGGCGTTGGCCGAGGAAAAGCTGCGCACGAGCCAGGTTCCGCCGAGCGTGAGCGCTATCAAGGTCGATGGTCAGCGCGCGTATGACCTCACCCGCAAGGGCGAGGCTCCGGAACTCCCACCACGAAACGTCAGCGTTCAGGAGCTGGAGCTACTGAGCGCAGACGAGCGGGAGCTGGAGCTCAGACTGACGGTGTCGAAGGGCTACTACGTGCGCGCCTTGGCGCGCGATCTCGCGCAGCGGCTCGACACCGCCGGCTACTTGACGGAGCTGCGGCGCCTCGCAAGCGGGCCGTTCGGGATTGAGGAGGCGGTGGGCTGGCCGCCGGAGGAGCCGCCGGCGCTGTTGAGCGTCTCCGAAGCCGCTCGGCGTAGCTTGCCCGTCGCCGAGCTGAACGAGGAAGGCAACGCCCGGGCCGCTTGCGGTAAACGCCTCGATGGCACCTGTTTCACCTCTCCCCCACCCCTGCACCCAGAAACACCCAGTGCCAGCGAGCCGCCGGTGGCGTGGTATCACGCTTCGCGCTTGGTCGCCCTTGGGCGCGCCGAAGGAGAGCTTTTCCGCGTGGTAAGAGGCTTCAATCCGGAGCTCTGCGGCGAACTCAGCTCACCTCTAGCGCTTCCAGGTTGAGGCCCCGCGCCTCTAGGCGTTGACGTAGGCGCGCTTGCCAGGCGTCGGCATCCTCACCGCCAGGCAACTCCAGGCTCACGCTGACCTGTCCCCCCTCAGCACCAAGTAACAACACCGCGCCCCGCATGCTCCCTCCGAGCTCGAGGCGCAGGGTGCTGCGTCCATCGCTCTTGCCCCAAGCGACCCTGCGGATCATTTCCGCGAGGTTTGGATCGAGCTGAAGAAGGTTCCGTGGGGTTTCGGGGTTTGGGGGAGGCGCGCCGAAGCTGATGGGGTACGCCTGGGCGAGGCTCCTCTCGAGCGGGTCGCGCAGCGGGGGTTCAAGAGCAGGTTGCCTCGACTCACGCCGGGGAGCTTCTTCGCCCGCGTCGAGCGTGGCCAAACCGCGCGCATCGAAGCGCTCCTGGGCGTCGCGCTCAGCGGTCGCTGCGGGAAGCGCGCTTTCATGGCTCGCGGCGCCGGATTTTTTTGCGTGGGGGCTACTGCCCCGAGGCGAGCTGAGTAGAGGTTCGGAGCCTGCCCTGAGCAGCGCGGCAAAGCTGGCGGAGTCATTGCGCTTTTGCCCTCGAGCCGGGACCGTTCGGTGGTCCGACTCGCGGGCTCTTGGACTGGCATGAGGGGGACGGGTGGCGGGTTCAGGCACGCCCTGGCTTCGGCAGAGCCCGCCGTGGGTTGCGTCGGTCGTTTGGGGTCCGCTAGATTTTCGGACGAAGAAAGGGGCGGAAGCGCGTTGGACCCGGCTCCACCACCACATCAGGCTCTCAGTTTAGTCGACGTCATTCTCACTCTGATCCCTGCGCTCGCAGCCGCGGTGTTCTCCGCAGCGTCCGCAGGTATGAACGCGTTGACCACGGCCCGCATTGGAGCGCTCGCCGAGAAGCTGGGAGGAGCACGCGGAGCAGCGTTGTTGCGCTATCGCGCGCACGGTTCGTCGATCCGCACGCGTTGGCTCGTGTGTCGAGTGCTCGGCATCGCGGCTACGGCGATCCTGGCTGCGCGTTGGGTGCCCCTCGAAGGGCCGAGGCTCACCCTCGGCGCGACGCTGTTGTCCTTGGTGTTGTACGGGGTGCCAGCGGAGATTTTCCGTGGTCTCGCGGAGCGCACTGCAGAACGCAGCGCGCCACACCTGTTGCGCGTGCTGCGACCCATCGAGCTCTTGATCTCACCGCTGGCGTTGCCCTTCTATCTGCTTGGCCGCATCGCGACGGGCAGCATCGAGCGCCCGACGCAGCAAGAGGGCGTCACGGAGAGCGAAGTCGAGATCATCGTCAAGGAAGGCGAGGAGAACGGCTCGCTTGGGCATGAGCAGTCGGAGATGATCCGCAACGTCCTCGACTTCAGCGATCTGATGGCCGCGGATGTGATGGTTCCCCGCACTCGAGTGACGACGCTGCCCATTGAGTGCCCCCTCGACGAGGTGCTGCGCATCGTGGGCGAAAAGGGCCACTCCCGTTACCCGGTCGTGCGCGACCGCGTCGACAACGTCGTGGGCTTGCTCCACGTCAAGGACCTGATCCGTTTCCTCTCGGATAACAGCCCCGAGGACTTCCGCGTGGAGCATGTGACTCGCAAGCCCATCGCGTTCGTGCCTGAGGGCCAGGCGTGCTCCAGCGTGCTCGCGGACATGCGCGCCGGGCGCCATCACATGGCGATCGTGATCGACGAGTTCGGCGGGATGAGCGGCATCGTCACGCTCGAAGACTTGATCGAAGAAATCGTCGGCGACATCCGCGATGAGCACGACCAGGAGGAGGCACCCATCGTCGACCTCGGCGACGGCCGCCTGATGGTAAACGCCAGTGTGCCGATCGGCGACTTGAGCCGCTACCTGGGCGTCGAGTTCGAAGATGGCGACTACCACTCCCTCGGCGGCTTCATCATCGACCGCCTGGGTCGCGTGCCTGGAGAAGGCTCCATGGTCAGCGAGTTCGGACTCGACTTCATCGTGCGCGAAGCGGACGAGCGCCATGTGGTGAAGGTGGAGATCATCCGCGAGGCGCCCTCTCCCGACTCGCTGATGCCCCGCAGCAGCAGCCGCAGCCAGTCTGCCGCCTGAACGATGGCGAGCCCTCCCTTCGAGCCTGGCGCGACGGCGCGCCAGCTGGTTCAGGCTCGAGTCAGCGAGACCTGGCCAAGCCATGGCATCGGTTCGTGTAGCGTCATCCAGCGCCAGCTGCCGGAGCTCTCGAGCCTGCCGAGCGGTGCCTGGATTGGCGTCACCGGCGGCCAGCGCGAACGCTCGGGGCTGTGGGCGAAGCTCTTCGACCGCGAGCGCGGCGCTCGAGTACACCTCGCGGTGCGCTGCATGGCCCTACAGCTCGCAGGCTACCGCGATGTGTGCGCAGCGGACGATGTGGCCTTCGGCCGCGTGCCTTGAGTCAGCGAAGGTGTGTGGATCCGCGCGGTAAGCGCGGGAGATAACTACAAACGCAATACGGGAGCTGCCTCTCGGCGGCTCCCGTATTGCGCTTTTGGTTCGCTGCGGCCTACTCGGCGTGGGCGCCGATGGCCTTCAGCTGCTCAACCAGAGACTCGCCCAAGCTGATGAGGCCTGGCTTCTCTTGGTCGGCGGTCTCGCCGGTACGCCCCTTGAGGATCTCTTGCATGCTAGCGACCTCACGGCGCAGTTTGGTCATGGTGTCGTTGGGACACACATCGCCCTGACTACCGGGGTCGACTGGGATGATCTGGGGCTCGCCGCCGCCCTTGGTGGGGTCGCCACCGGTGTAGCGCTTGAGCTTGTAGGCCTTCCCGTCCTGCTTGATCTCGAACTCCTTCGGCCAGGTGTAGTCCTTGGCCTTCTTGTCGTTGACCGCAAAGGAGGCAGGCAGCGGCTGCATCACGGCCCAAGGGCCACGGCCACCGTTGCCCATGTAGACGCTCCAGCGCACCTTGGGGTCGGTCTTCTCTGCCAAGAGCTCGGAGATGACCTTCTTGCTGCCGCCAAGGATCGACTGCAGCGCTTCCTTCTGGTCGTTCGCCTCTTGAGTACGGCTCGAGTACTCGACGAGCTGGGTCACGAGCTGCGGTTTGAAGCGGCCGATGTTGGAGCCTGCCAGGTTCGCGCCTGTGAAGTTGATGCGCAGCTCGCCGAGCTTCGACACCTCTTCGTCGGGGAACTTGTTGGAGCCGAGCTTGGTGCCTGCCGCCTGAAGGACGTCCGCGAGCTGACTCGCTTGGGCGTTGGAGTCGTCGATTTCCTTCGCGAGTCGCGCGGCGTCTTCGATCGCCGCCATCGCACCTTGGTTCTTCGCGGTGCGGTCACCGATGGTGAAGCCGAGCAAGCCACCAATCGCAGCGCCCACGACGCCGATCACCACGAGGACGACCTTGCCCTTCTTCTGGGCAGCGACGACCTCCTCGCTCATCTCGACCTTGATCGCCTGGGGCTCAGCGCGCACCGGCGCTTGATCCGCCTCGATCGCTGCGTACGGATCCGACGCATCAACGCGCGGAGCAGGCCGCGAGGGCGCTGACGCAGGAGCCGCGAAGGGCGGCGCGGGCACGCCTACGGGCTTGGGGATCCCCACGGGCGGCGGCACCGCGCTGGGCGCGCTGCCTCCAACCATGGTCTTTTTGCCAAGGCGGGCCTTGAGGTCGATTTTCGGCTTCTTTTCTTCGGCCATTTGGGCTCCTCGCCAGTCAGAGAGCTACTGCGCGAGCACGGGGGGTGCGGAGTGGGTTGGGGAGTACGAAGGACTGGGCCCGAGCGTCCGACCTACGGCGGCTCGGGGGCGCCACAGTACAGGCCACATTACAGCTCGGCAAGATTGAATGCGCGGGCATAAGCGCGCTCCAGTGGGGCGCGTAAGCGGGCGTTTGAAGCGACAATCGAAGAGCAAGAAGGCTTGGGTGCGCTTGAACTCGAGGAGCATCGCATCTGCCCCACACCGCGCGTCAACCAGGTTTCTCGAACGTCTCCTAGAGGCACGACAAGCGCTTCCCTCCCCCCAAAATCAAGCCGCGAGGTAGCGCTCGATACGCGCTCGATCGGCGTCGTCGATGCCGACGAACTCGAGAGCCTGGTCGGCTTGCTCGCTGCGCACGGCTCGTGCCCAGATCCACACGCTCTCCGGGTCGCCGGGTAGCTGCAGCTCAACCGGGAACGCATCGAGCGTGCTCACCGGCTCCGAGAGCCGCAGCACCTTCATGCCTGTACGTGAGAGGTCGACCGACCTGCAGAGGTAGGGCTGTCCCTCGAGGTACTTGTTGAAATAGACGTCGAACGGCTGGCGAGCGGCCGCCCGGCGTTCCGACTGAGTGAGTTCCGGCATGAACGCGATCGTATCGGAGCGCGCCGTAGATTGAGAAATTGCTGAATGCTCCCCGCCGTGTGGTTGCCGCGAGGCGCGTTGACCCGGTGCCTGCTGGGTGCGAGGCTCCGCGCGTGACCGCCATCCTGGTGATCGACAACTACGACTCGTTTACCTACAACCTGGTGCAGTACCTGGAGACGCTGGGCGCGAGCTGCGACGTGCGACTCAACGACCGCATCAGCGTCGAGGAAGTGCTCGCCCACGAGGCGCGTGGCGTCTTGCTCTCTCCGGGGCCAGGCACGCCGGACGACGCTGGCGTCACCCTCGATGTGATCGCCCAAGTCGGCGGCAAGAAGCCGCTCTTCGGCGTGTGCCTCGGGCACCAGTCGATTGGTCAGCACTTCGGCGGCGACGTGGTGCGCGCGAGCCGTCTGATGCATGGGAAGACATCGCCCATCGAGCACACCGGAGTCGGCGTCTTCAAGGAGCTGCCGAATCCCTTCGAGGCCACGCGCTACCACTCCTTGTTGGTCGAGCCGTCGAGCTTGCCCGACGTGCTGGAGGTGACGGCGAAGACCGCAGAGGGGGAAATCATGGGCCTCCGGCACAAAACGCTGCCCATCGAAGGCGTGCAATTTCACCCGGAGTCGATCCTCACGGAACACGGCATGAAGCTGGTCGACAACTGGCTGAGGTCCCTATGACCACTGAAGAACACGTGCGCTTCGCCGATGCATTCCACGAGCTGGAGCGTAGCGGGCCAGGGCCTGGCAGCGTGGAACGCGTCTTCTCGGCGATCCTGGCGGGCGCATGGACACCGGCCCAAATCGCGGGGTACATCGTCGCGCTACGTATCCGCAAGGAATCCGCCCAGACCATCGCTGAGGCCGCGCGCGCGCTGCGCAAGGCGATGATCCCGGTGAATCACGGGCACCGCGTGGTGCTCGATACCTGCGGCACCGGCGGCGACGGTCAGGCAACGCTGAACATCTCGACGGGCGCCGCGATCATCGCTGCAGCTCACGGGCGCGAAACAGGCCGCTTCGTCGTGGCGAAGCACGGCAATCGCGCGGTTTCGAGCCGCTCCGGTAGCGCTGACGTGCTGGAGTCTCTCGGCATCGACCTTGGCGCTGGCGACGAGATCGCGACCAAGCTCCTCGACGAAGTCGGTATCGCCTTCTTGATGGCTCCGAACCACCACCCGGCGATGCGCTTCGCAGCGCCCGTGCGCCGGGAGCTCGGCGTGCGCACGGTGTTCAACTCCCTGGGTCCACTGGCGAACCCAGCGCGCGCGACGCATCAGCTACTGGGCGCCTACGCGGACGACTTACTTCCAATCCTCGCGGAAACTCTGAGTAGTCTAGGCAGCGAGCGCGCCTGGGTGGTGCGCAGCCAAGATGGCCTGGACGAGCTGAGCCCGTTTGCGCCGACCCGCGTCGTGGCTCTCGACCAAGGGAAATTGCAGGAGTTCAGCGTTTCGCCCGAGGACTTCGGCCTGGAGAAGAGCGCTCCAGGCGCGATCGACGGCGGTGACGCGAGCTTCAACGCCGAGGTGTTGAGGCGCGTGATTGGGGGGGAGGTGCACCCTTCTCGCGATGCGTTCCTCTTGAACGCCGCTGCTTCCCTGGTGGTCGCGCTGGGGCTCGAGCCGCGCGCCGCTACCGCTGCGGCTCGCGCGACCCTCGACTCAGGCGCCGCACGGAAACTCTTGGAGAGCTGGCAGGCGCTGTCCAAGGTCGGCGGCCATGGCTAGCGGAGTGCTCGACGGCATCCTCGCGCAGAAGCGCGAAGAGATCGCACGCATGCAGGCAGCACCAACGCCTGCACCCGGCCCTTTGCCACGACCGCTCCAGCTTGCGAGGCGCGGCGGACCGCTGCGCTTGATCTGCGAGATCAAGCGTCGTTCGCCCTCCGCTGGCGAGCTAGACCAGACGCTCTCCGTCGTGGAGCGCGCCGGGCGTTACGCTGCGAGCGGCGCCGATATGCTGAGCGTGCTGACGGACGAACGCTTTTTTGGCGGTTCATTTGCGCACATCCAGCAAATCCGCGCGGCAACCCCCGAGGTCCCCATCCTGTGCAAGGAGTTCATCCTCGACGAGATCCAGCTCGACTACGCGCGGCACGCGGGGGCTGACGCAGTGCTGCTCATCGTGCGCTGCCTCGGAGAGCGGACCGCTGAGCTCCTGAGGGCTGCGCGGGCGCGCGGCTTGGGCGCGCTGGTCGAGATCGTGGACGAAGCCGAGCGGAGCATTGCGCTCGAAGCCGGCGCTGACTTCATCGGGGTCAACTCCCGCGACTTGGACAAGCTGAACATCGACGTGGGGCGCGCCGCTCGGCTGATCGACACGCTACCGCCGCATGTGGTGGCCGCGCAGTTGTCTGGGTTGCGTAGTGCGGAGGATGTGCGCGCCGTCGCGGAGGGACGCGCCGACGCCGCGCTGATTGGCGAAGCGCTGATGCGTCAACCGGATCCAAGCGCACTGCTTGGTGCAATGCGCGAAGCCGCGGACGGCTGAGCCTCAGCTGCCGCTAGTTCGCGAAGTGGCGGCTCCTCGGGTTAGACTGCGTGAATGCGCTGGGACGCGCTCACGGATCTCTACCTGGACCACTTACGAGTGGAACGCGCGCTCAGTCGCCACACGGTGGCGGCGTACGCCCGCGATTTGACCAAATGGTGCAGCTTCGCGGCAGAACAAGGCCGAGACGAAGCCGAGCAGGGCGATCTGAAGCTAGTCGCTGAGTGGCAGCGCGCGCTGCACCTCGGCGGCCTGGGGCCGCGCAGCAGCGCGCGCCACCTCTCGGCTTTGCGAGGCATGGCTCGCTTCGCCATTCGAGAAGGCGTGCTGCAGCACGACTTCACGGCACTCGCGACGCGCCCCAAGGTACCTCGCCCCCTACCCCACCCGCTGACGGAGAGCGAAACGCTGGAGCTACTGGATGCGCCCGATGGGTCGACGCCGAGCGGACTGCGCGACCGTGCAATGCTCGCGCTGGCTTACGCCGCGGGGCTCCGGGTGTCCGAGCTGGTGAGCCTGCGTCTCGGTGATCTGGACCTGCAGCGAGGCGTAGTCAGCGCCTTGGGCAAAGGCAACAAGCGTCGCCTGGTTCCCATCGCGGATCTCGCGCTCCAGCGCCTCGCGGAGTACCTCGCAGCGCGCAAGGCGCGTCCGCGCGACGGTGACTGGGTGTTCATGTCGCCCCGAGGCGGCGCCCTCACCCGCCAAGCGTTCTGGAAGATCGTGCGCCGCCATGCGCTTTCCGCGGGGCTCAGCCAACGGGTGCATCCCCATCAGCTGCGCCACTCCTTCGCGACCCATTTGCTGCGCGGCGGAGCCGACTTGCGCAGCGTCCAGACGTTGCTCGGTCACGCAGACGTCTCGACCACCGAGATCTACACCCAGGTCACCCGCGATCACGTGCGCGAAGCGCATCGCCGCAGCCATCCCCGCGGCTGACCGCGAGAAAGCCTTCAACTCTCGAGTTGGGGAGTGGTAGGGCGAGTCCCCCTCGGCTAAGGATCCAAGCTCTGTGTCGTCGCTCATCGCCCGCTTCTGTGTGGAGGAACCCACCACCACCGAGACACCCGTCGTGGTGGAGGTGCCCCATGCCGGGCTGCAAGCGACCGCCGAAGAGCTCAACACGTTGATCGCGCCAGCCGGCGCGCTGGCTCGCGACGCCGACTTGTACGTTGACGAGCTATACGCCGACGCCACCAGCGCCGGAGCAACGCTGATCTATTCACGGGTCAGTCGTTACATCTGTGATTTGAATCGCGCGCCTCAGGACATTGACGCGCTCGCCGTCGTGGGCGGAAGGGCCCCAGCAGCTCCTCACGGCTTGGTCTGGCGAAGCACCACGGATGGCACCCCCGCGTTGGTGCGTCCCCTCACGGCTCCAGAACTCGAGCGGCGCCTCGACGAAATCTACCGGCCCTACCACGATGCCCTTGGACGACTGCTTGAGCGCAAGCGCTCCCAGTTTGGCTACGCGATCTTGCTTTGCGGCCACTCAATGCCCAGCCGTGGCCGCCCGGACGCCCTGGGCCGAGCGCCCGAGCGCGCCGATGTGGTTCCTGGCAGCCGCGGTGGCACCAGCGCGCACCCCAGCGTGATCGACCTAGCGGAGCAAATCGCACGTGGGCAGGGCTTCAGCGTCGCTCACGACGATCCGTATCGGGGTGGCTTCTCGACTGCACACTACGGTCGACCAACCGTCAATGTGCACGCCCTGCAGATTGAGCTCGCCCGGCGGCTCTACATGGATGAGCGAACCCTCGCCAGAAAACCCAATGATTTCGAGGCGACCCGCGACTTCTGCAACACCTTGGTGCGAAGTTTGGGCGAGCTTCGCCTGACTTGAGCTGTGCGCGATCGCGCGAAGTCCTTGTGTGAAGCCGCGGAGCGCGCTTAGCTGATGTCACTCCCAGACCCCTTGGGAGTCGCCACGCAGCCTGGTTTTGAGTCGCAGCCTGGTTTGAAGTCGCAGTGTGGTTTGAGTCGTTTTGCGCCGCCGCCATGGCAGTCACCAATCCAGCTCCAAAGCGGGGCCCCACTTCGGGGATCCACAGCGCAGCCAAAGCTCGTGAGAAGCCGATGTTGGCGTCGGAAGCGTTGCGGGAAGATCTCGCGCCTTCGGAGCCTGGCAAACGCCAGTTCCGCTTCTGGCTGATCGGCATTGCGTTCGCATTGGTTGGCCTCGGCTTCGCCTTTCGCAACGGCATCGGCAATCCAGAGCTGCGCTGGCAGGCGGCCACGGTCTCCTTCTCTGCTGCGGGTGCGCTGATCGCGACGGCGGTCCTGCCGTTTGGCTACGGGTTGCGTGCAGCGGTGAGCTTCGTCATCGGCATTGGCCTGATGGCAATGGGGCTGAAAGGTAGCGGTCCGCTCAGCGGCATCGCACTGGACGGCGGCTTCCTGCGGGATCTCACGCGGCTCATCACGCTCACCTTGCTGCCGGCCGCACTGCTATTTCGCGCGCACTATCGCGCCTATCGCCGCGCCCGCTACATGCTGGCGACGGCGCTCGTGCTGGCGTTGCCCTTCGTCGTCACGGAAGGTTTGTTGCTGTTCAACCAGTCAGCCGAGTGGGTCACCCGAATTGCCGCGGGGGTGAACGTGCTGATCGTCGTGTGCAGCCTGTTTGGTTTCACCAGCTCGGCGACCAGCGGCGGCGGCTCCTGGTGGGCGATGTTTGTGCTGTTTCTCGTGCCAGTGGAAATCGGGCTGCGCCAGTTCACGCCCCTAGCAGACGCTGAGACGGGCTACCTGCTCTACCCGGCTACGGCGCTCGGCGTGCAGTGCGCGTCCATGCTCGCGGCGCTGGGGCTGTTCCAGGTGGTTGCGGCGCGGTTTGGTCCCCATGCTCGGGACACCAGCCTGCCCCCGCCGACGAAGCTCACTCCAGTGCCCGTAGGTCCGAAGCCAGAGGCTGAGCTAGCAGCGCCTCATCCGCACCCCGCGCCCGCAGCAGACGCCCCCAAAGCGCTCCGCCAAACCCACTGAACAATTTTTGTGTGGGCGCGCTTGAACAGCCGAAACCCTTGAGCTAGGTTCCGCGCCCTCCAATGGCTAGAAGTGATTTTACCGGCAAGCGGCGGATGCGCGCTCGCAACGTTTCGCACTCCAACATCAAGACCCCCCGCTGGCAGCACGTCAACGTGCAGCGTCGTCGGCTGTGGGTGGCCGAGCTCGGTCGCTTTGTGACGCTCAAGCTCACAACCAGCGATCTACGCACGATCGACAAGATCGGCGTGCTCGAGTACGCGAAGCGCCACGGCGTCAAGATCGCCTGAGCGACGCTGCGTTCTGAGCGACGCTGCAGCCAAAGCACGGGCGGCCACTCCCCTGGCGGAGTGAGCCGCTTTTCGTGTTTCCGCAAGAAAGCGAAAATCCGCATTCAGGACGCGCACCCCAGCCCTACGCGCTGACGTCGGAGCGCAAGTGCCCTTCGGATTCGGGGGTGAGGGGCGCCGCAGCGCTATTTGACGCGGTCCACGCGACGGGTGCCAGCGTCTCGAGTCAACATCAGGCTCGGCACGTCCACCCGCGCCGCCGCCGGTTGGGCGACGACCGACGTCACGGCGCCATTCTCCCCGAGCAAAAGGCCGATGGGCGCGGGTGCGCTGAGCGCGCTCCCCGGCTTCACCCGGGGCACGCCGCGCATCACTGGCTGAGCACCAAGCGGCGCCCGTAGGTCGAGGCCCTCTAGCATCGGCCCCTCGGCGCGCTGAAAGCTGAGCGCCGCGAACCCGCCGTGGACATCGATTGCCAGGACGACTCGGGTGTTTTCGCTCGGCGCCGCGAGCGCTTCGTCTGTGACCCACGGTGGCTCTTGGACGCGTCCGCACTCGGCGTCTCGAACCGACAGCGGAACGTCCAGGCCCTGCTGCGGGACCAGATCCTCGATGGAGACCACGCCGCCTTCCGTCGGCCCCGCCAGCAAGGTGAAGGCGCGCGCGAACAATGGGTCGCGCAGGGCGTTGCCGCCGAGCTGTTTGACGCGCTCGAGGGCATCGATGCGCGCGCCCTCTTTCTTCGCGATCTGCAGCGCAGGCCGCAACACGGTGCTCATGCTGGTGCCTGCCTGGTACGCGCAAGCCACCGCGGCGGCTGCCAGGCCGCAGGGAATAGCAATCCGTGCGGCAACGGGAACTTCGGCCTCGTTGATGAAGCCGCGGGGCCGCTTGACGCCAAGCCCTGGCTGGCGGAGCCGCCCATCGAACGCGCGACCACCCGTGCCCACTCCACCAAGAATGATGGTAACAGGCGAAAACAAGCCTTCTTCGCTCTTCGCAGCCGCCGCAAAGAAGCCGGCGAGGCACGCCCCAAGGGCGCTCTGGCCGGCACTCAAGGCCTCCGCTGCAACCTCATCAACCAGCGCGTCGTTCGCGCATGAGAGGGAGCGACGACTCACTCTTCCTCTCCGTCGTCGTCTTCGTCATCCACTTCGACGCCATCGAACTCGGCCCAGGCCCCAGCGTCGCTCAACAACTCGTGGCGCAGTCCCTTGGCCAGGCTCTTGGCGCTCGCGCCTTCCACCACCACGAACGCCTCCTCGGCATCCGCGAGGCGCTCAGCAATGCGATCTGCCGCGCCGCTCGTGATACGACCGCCCGCCCCCAGCGCACGCACGCGGGAGTAGATCACGTCGGTCGCGGCCGCGGCCTCGAGACTCAAATCGGCCACCAAAGTCATGCTGTGCTCGGCGCAGAACTCCGCGGCCTGTGCGGGCGCCCAAGGGCCGCGAGGCTCCCAGGCAACTCGCACGCCCCACGACTTCGCTTCCTCCACCAACTTGAGCAAGCGCTCGCGGCCGCGCGCACTGGGGGTCACGCCTGGGCCCGTCTGAAGCACGAACCACTCGGCTTCGAGAGAGGCGATTGCACGCTGCGTGTACGCCCGTGCCTTGTCGTGCTCCTCCCCTGGCTCGAGGCTGAGCAACGCCTTGGGTGACAACACGCTGAACACGAAGTCTTCAGGTACGGACACCTTCCACTCGCGCAAGCGCGGCGGACGCGGGAGCGTGCCGACGTCGGCGCGCAGCTCCAGCAGGTTGAAGCTCTGTGCGTAGCGCGCGAGCTTGCCCATCAGGGCTGCTTGACCGATGCATAGGCGCATAAGGTCGCGAGTTGTGCCAAAGACTCCCGCGCCGCGCCAGCTCAGAGCGGCTTTTCAGCTCGAGAGACGCGATTCCTCAGCGCGTGGGCGCGTGGTCCCGAGGCGCGAAGTCGAACCACTGCGTGGGGTAGCGACGGATCCATTCGAGCAGAACGCCGAGCATCCGTTCGCGCTCTGCGGCCAAGTCACTCCGCGCCGCGCGCCGCGGGTAGCGCCGAGGCGCCTCGATTTGCAGGCGATAGTCGAATACGCCCGTGCGCGCCGCAAACACCGCGACCAGTGGCGCTCCCGTGAGCGCGGCGAGCCGGAAAGGACCTTCGGGCACGCTCTCTGGCAGCCCAGAACTCTCAAAGCGGTCGAGCTGAAACGCCAGCGCTCGGCCCGGGCCGAGCGCACTGCGGAGGTTCAGCGCCTCGAGCGGATCGCCGCCTACGTGGAGCACGCGCACGCCACCACTGGCCCGCAAGTCATCGTGGAACGCTCGCGCCGCGCCGTCGCGCTCTCGACGCATCACGATGCTGACCTCGAGATCCCGGCGCCGCGCCAAGAGCGGCGCCGCCGCATCCCAAGGGCCCACGTGCGCCGTCACGAGGATCACGCCCCGCCCGTCTGACAGTGCGTCATCCAGGTGCCCCGCTCCCTCGACGTCGACCCGTGGGCTCACTTCACGCCCAGCAGCCAACGCCATGCCCTCGGCCAAGCACGCCGCGTAGCTGGCGAATGTGCTGAGCGTAGCGATTCGGGAGCGTACCCCAAGCGTCGCCAGGTTCGCGGCGATGTGGCGACGTTGCTCCGGCATCAGCGCGGCGAAGGCGACCCCGATCAGCGGAGGACTGTAGCGAAGCCACCAGTCGGGACCGTGACGCGCACCGAGCAGCGCCAAGCGCCGCAAGCTAAGTGAATCCGCAGAGAGCACGGGCCTATCGTCTATTCGCAGCTTCCGCCGCGATTTTTGGGGGGGAGGAGCGCCGCATGCCTCCAACCAGCAACGCGAAGCACCGCAACTACTCGAGCCACGCAGCTTCATCAAGGACCGTCAGAGGCGCTGTGGGCGGTGGGCGCTCGCGACTCACGTCAAGAACCAGGAGCACTAGCGATGGCGACTCAACTGCTAGCCGCTTTGACTCCAAGGCACTACTTCAGCGCCGCCAGCTTGCGCTTCACGTCCGCCTTGTCGACTGGGCCCTGGGCGCTGAGCGCTCGCTTGTAGGCAGCGCGAGCGGGCCCCTTGTCCTTTTGAGCCACAGCGGTGTCCCCAGCGATCACCCACGCGGGTCCCCACTTCGGGTACTCCTGAGTCGCGCGCTCCGCAAACGCGCGTGCAGTCGTAGGTCGATCGTGCTCGAGACAAGCTTTCGCCGCGTGAACCAAGGGCCGAGGGTCCTCGTGAGCGTAGCCGTAGGCAAGCTCATAGGCTTCGATGGCCACGTCGATATCGCCCAGCGCTGCCAAGGCATCCGCCTCGAGCAGCTTGGCCGCCGCGTCGTTCTTCACCAGCTTCTGCGCTGCCTGAGCTGACTTCAGCGCCGCTTGGTGTTCTCCCTTTTCGAGCTCCACGCGCCCGAGCGCAACTCGCCAATCGCTCCGCTTGCTGTCGAGCTTCAGCGCTTCCGTCAGGCTCTTCTGCGCGTCGTCCAGCTTCTTGAGCGCGAGCAAGGAGACCCCCCGCCCAGCCAGTGCCTCGCCGTAGGTCGGCCGAATCTTCAGCGCCGCAGCGAACAGCCCTTCGGACTCGCTGCCGGGCTTCAAAGCTTCACCCAGCTCCACCAGCACCTCAGGCACGTCCCCGTCAGCCTTCATTGCCGCACGGAACGCCGCGACGGCCTTGACACGGGGCTTGTTCTCTTTGACGTAGAGCTGTCCCAGCTCGTAGTGCGCCTCGTATCTGGCAGAGTTCGCAGCGATCGCGCCCGCCAGCGTGGTTTCAGCTTCGTCCGGCTTTCCGGAGAGCTTCTGTGCACGTCCGAGCGCCACCTTCGCGTCATAGCTTCCGGCGTCCGCGGCGACGGCCTTCTCGGCCTCCTCTAGGGCAAGGCTGGCACGCTTCCACATCAGCTGCGCTTCCGCGCGGCAGACCCGAAAGGTGACCTCATTGCCCTTTAGACCGGCGCACTCCTTGAGAGCACGCTTGTACTCGCCTTGTGACTGCAAGCTACGCGCGGCTTCCAGGCGCAGGCTAGCGCTGCTCGGGGATGGCCGAAGATAGGCCTTGCGCAGCACCTGGTACGACTCATTGAAGAGCCCAGCCCGACGCAGCGCTATCCCCAACTCGAGGGCTTTTTGCGGGTCTTTGGGCTGAGCTTTCGCGGCGTCTCGCAGCTCCTTTTGACTGTACGACCAGAGCTGTACGCCGTTCAAACCAGCTGGGCTCGCGGCTGCGGATACCGCTCCTACGCCCATGCCGAGGGCCAGCGTGAGTAGGCTCACGATCAGCTTGCGGGGGTGGGATGAAGTAAGCATGGGGTCTCCACGAGGCAGCTTCAAAGCCTTGGGGCTGTGTGTTGGACGCAAACCGCCCAGAGAATCATCACTTTGCCAAAGGCGCAGCCCTTTCACTACCCCTTCTGCGCCCAACATCGGTCTTTCGAGGTGATTCCGCACGCGATCGGAGCCTCTCGGTATGTGAGATGCAGGGTGGTGTGTGGCGGAGCTGAGGAGGTGTTCGGTCGTTCATGACGCGTGGTTGCTGGCTTTTTTGGGGAGCGCTCTTCTGTTTTGAGCCGTGTTTTGCTGAGCCGTGTTTTGCTGAGGCGTCGTTTGCGCCGCTTCTTTGGTCGCTGGCGTCAACCAGGCAAGACGTGATCTGGCAGGTCGATATCGGCCTGAAACTCCACGGCTTTCGTCCTCGCCGGCGACTGCGCTGCTTGCAAGAGCCGCTGCAACCATCGCGAGCTTGCAGCCGTCGCGAGCTGTAGCTGCCGCAAGACTCAGCCACCGCGAGCTGCAGCCGTCGCGGGAAGCCGTTGTCAGGCGCGACCGCTGCAGGATGCGGTCATCGCCAGGCGCGGTCGTTCCCAACCGCAGTCGTTCCAAGGCGCGACTTTTGCCAAGTGCAGTTGCCCAGAAGTCGTGATTGCCAACGCCCGCCGTTTCCAAGAACCCGCTGTCGCAGAATCACGGGTTGCGACATTGAGGCGCCAGCGCTCGCCAGGCGCCGGATCGGCGTTCCATCGCCCCCCGCCGCAGACCACTGCGCGCCCACCCCGCCGCCGGAGTGTTCAGGACCGCACATCCACGCGGAAACGGCCCAACTGACCTCACGATGACCCAAGCGGGCCCGACGCATGCTTCTCGCTGGGTCGCTCCGGGCCTCACACGGCCGCTTCAGCTCCTGGATGACTCCGCCCTAGCGTCCGCGACGTCAGCTGCGACGTTCGCGCCTCGCGCCTCGTCTCGGGCCGCGCCCACACCCGAGTTTCGCTGGCGGGTACGGGGCGCCCCGCTCGAGCGTTTTCCACTGACGCGGGCTGCCGCCCGCGCTCGCCCGTGTCTTCTAGCTCCCTCGGCACCCGTGGGCCGTGTCTCCCGCGCCTCGCCCCGACTCTGACGCTCGCCTGCGCCCCGCGTGCGCTTGCGCGGGCGAGCATTCGCTGCTGCCACGGGCTGTTGGGCGCCTTTGAGCGACTACTTCGCTCAAGGCGGGGACGACTCAGCGGGGTTCAAGAGCGCCCGTTCGTCAGCCATGGCGCGCCCTCCCCCCCAATCAAAAGTAGCGAGGACGAGACGCCGAGATCGCCCACGCAGGCCCCAGCAAAGTAGCCCTAACGCGACGCACAAAGTCGTTCGCAACTAAACCAACCAAATGTTCATGCGAGCCGTGGGACGTTTGGGTTAAGTTCCAAATCCGGGTCTGCGTCCGACGCCGACCGCTTTTGCGCGCTTGCGCAATGAATCTCGAACACGAACTGAAGGTGGAACTCATGCGCTTTGGCTTTCTCTGGCTTGCTCCCGCGCTCTGTGTCGCGGTGGCTTGCGGAAGTGACGGAGGAGACTCCGGCGGCAACAACGGCGGCAACGGTGGCAACGGTGGGACCGCCGGTGGTGGCACAGGCGGCGCGGGTGCCGAGCCCTCCTATGCAACCAATGGCCCAGGTGCATGCACGGGAACGTGGCGCGCCGCGAACGACGACTTCTGCCACGCCGACTGCACGATCGATGACTGCAAGCGCGCGTCCCAACGACCAGTTGATTCGTGCTGTGTACTCGTCGGTGAGCCGGGCAAGGGCACCTCACCCAACATCACACGCACCACGGACACCATCGACTATTCGGATCCGACGGGCGCTCCTCCAAACCTCTCGTGCTTCGAAGGCGACGCACCAGGGACGAAGCCAAGCAAGCTGGTGACGATGAAGGGTATCGTCGAAGCGTTCAGCAACGGCTGTGATCTGAGCAACGTCAAGATCGAGGTCTACACCGTCGACAACGATCCAAACTCCGCGACCTACCGCGACAAGCTCGAGTTGATCGGAACCCCCGTGGTCACCGACGACTTTGACGTCGTTCAGGAAGCCGACGACGACTGCCCGGACGAGCTCGTAGACAACCGTACCTACACCTATGCGGATGTGCCGACCTACACCGAGCTGATGGTCATTACCAAGAGCTCGGATGAGAGCGGCGCGGGCGGAGCGCCGCTGTGGCGAACGCTCTACACCTACAACCTGTACATCACGGAAGAAGATCCGGACTTCGATGCAGGGAGTAACACCTACACCCGAGATCAGCGTGCCCTCGCGGACAGCGACTTCCAGCTAATCCCCACGGTAGCCCTCGGCTCACCCATTTCCTCAGGGAATGGGGCTATCGGTGGTGAGGTGCACGACTGCGACAACATCCGCATCCAGAACGCCCGCGTCGACATCAACACGGTGCGCGCCGCGGTGAGCTACTTCAACGACGACGAGTACAACCCGCTCCCCGAATCCGGCCGCAACGAAGTTGGCACGGGACGCACCGCGATCTACTCGGCGCTCAACGTGGAACCTGGCGTCGCCCGCGTCGCCGCAACGGGCCTGATGGACGTGGATGGAACGCAAACACTGGTCACCCTTGGCTACTACGACGTACGCATCTTCGCCGATGCGGTGACGAGCCTGACCTTCCGCGGCCGACGCCCTTTCCAGTGATGTCCCAGCACGGGGGTCTCTGACCAGGAGTCCCGCCTGCTACCGCCAAGCGCAGAGGCCTCGCGAGCCGGACGACCGGACCAAACTCGCGAGGCTTCGACGCGTCAGAGCCTGCTCCAGAGGCGCGAAGGATCGCTAGTTGCCGAGCAGCCGCCAAAACGTGATGGCAGCCGCAGCGCGCACGCTCAGGTGATTGAAGCCATCTTCCCGTGGTGAACCGATCGGCTCGAGCGCGCGCTTGGCTCGCTCTTCAACGCTGCTTGGCAGGCCCCACCCGGTACCGAACACAAGCAGAACTGGCGGGCCAGCGTCCGTAAGCAGTTGCCGCGCGGAATCGTAGCTTGTGTTCTCTGGCCGCACCTTCGCGCTGGTGGTCCAAAGCTCGGCATCAGGCCCAAGGGACTCGAGAGCCTGGTCCAAGGACTCGACGATGCGCAGATCGCGCATCGGTGGCTGGCGGTCCGGGATGCGCTTTCCGCCAGGGCCATGCAACCAGTGGTCGCGTACGCGCGCCGCTAGCTCGCGCTGCGCTGCCACCGGGTGCACCAGGAAGTAGTCGCTCAGACCGAACGTGTGGGCGCTCCGCGAGATGTCGTGGATATCGAGATTGGTGATCGCCGTGGTGACGATGCCACCCTGCCGGTCGAGCACTGGGTAGTGCACCAGCGCTGCAGCGACCCTGCGCTGGTTCTTCACTCTTGCTCCTCGTTCAGCAGATCTGGTCGGCGCACCCGGGTTCGCTCGGCCGCCTGGGAGTGGCGCCACTCAGCGATCTTCCCGTGATCACCGCCCTTCAGGATCTCGGGGACTCTTACGCCTCGAAACTCTTCGGGCCGCGTGTATTGTGGGTACTCGAGACCACCCGCGTTCTCTTCCGCGAAGGATTCCTCGCGGATAGAATCAGCGTTGCCAAGCACACCCGGGATCAGGCGCACGCTCGCCTCAATCACGGCCATTGCCGGCACCTCCCCCCCAGTAAGCACGAAGTCCCCGAGGGAAACCTCTTCGTCCACGTGATCGCGAACACGCTCGTCGAAGCCTTCGTAGCGGCCACAAATCAAAACCAACCGGCTGAGCGAGGAGAAGCGCCAAGCGGTAGCCTGGCGGAAAGGACTCCCCTGGGGAGTCATCAACACGCGATGAGCGCGCCCGCCCAAGCGCGCCTCCAGCGCCTCGATTGCGCTAATCACGCAGTCAACCCGAAGCACCATGCCCGAACCGCCCCCGTAGGGTGTGTCGTCGACGCTGCGGTGCTTGCCAAGGCCGTGCTCACGTAACCACTCAAACTGGAGGTCCAGTGCTCCCTGGTTCTGAGCACGCCCGACGAAGCTCGTCTCCGCGAAGGTAGCGAAGAGCTCCGGAAACAACGTGACGACGCCGAGCTGCACGATACCCCGTCGCTAGATCAGGCCGTCAAGGCTCGACAGCACCAATCGTTTCCCCGCGGTATCGACTTCAGCCAACCAAGGCTCTGCAAGCACCTGCTCACGCAGCTTGCCGTTTTGCATGCGAATAACCACGGCGTCGACGCTGGGATGCGTCCGCAACTCGATGACCTCACCGACTTGCTCCCCAGCGCACTCCACCCGGGCTCCCAAAAGGTCAACCAGGTAGTACTCGCCCGGCTCGAGCTCGGGGAGCAGCTCCCGAGGCACGCACACCTCGGCGCCCTTCAACAGCACGGCGGCATTGCGGTCGTCGCAGCCGAGGTCCATCAGCAAGGCCTTGTTCGAGCGCCGCACGCCGCGAACGGCGACCTCCTGGATGCCCGCTTTGCTGCGTAACCAAAGCACGTCAGCGGTCTCGAGGGTGTCTCCCTCGACCCAATAGGGAGTGACCCTCACTTCCCCACGGATACCGTGGGGGCGAGCGATTCTACCGAGACCGATCATCTCGGGCTCCGGCGCGCCGCCCCGGTCGTCGCTATGGGATTTGGACACGCGTCAGTCGACGATGTCTAGGTGCGCGCGACGGCCCAACTTCGTGGACGCCGCGGTGAGGATGGTCCGCATCGACTGAGCCGTGCGGCCGTCCTTTCCGATGACTTTGCCGATGTCGCCCTTGGCGACCTTCAGCTCAATCAGCGAGTTATGATCGCCCTCAATCTCCGACACCTCGACGCTGTCGGGGTCGTCGACCAGGGCCTGGGCGATAGTCGCGATCAATTCCTTGAGTGGCATGGGGGAACTCCGCTGTCGCTGGCTCCCTCCCCTGAAAGGGTTGGGAGCCCGAGGTATCAAGCAGTAAGCCAGCCAGGAACCACTACGCGCTCACTCACGAACAAGCGCGAGCCGGGCGGTGCCTGAGCCTGGAAATCAGGCCTGAGCCGCCGTCCCGACCTTCTTAAGCAGCCGCTCTACGGTATCCGAAGCCTTAGCTCCCTGGCCCTTCCAGTAGTCGATGCGACCCTGGTCCAGCTTGAGCTGCTCCGGCTTGGCGGTGGGGTTGTAGGTCCCGACGGTCTCGATAAACCGGCCATCACGCGGGTTGCGGTGGTCGGTGACTACTACGCGGTAGAAGGGGGACTTCTTGGCGCCGTGACGAGCAAGGCGGATATGAACGGCCATTTCTTTCCTCTGACTGCGGACGGTTTCCGCGGATCGCTGAAGCGGGCGATGCCCGTAGTGACTATGGTTCGCGCCCGTTTTCGGCGCACACGTACAACCTGAACCGGTCCCCTCTTCCCCGTTCGCCCGCCCACAGTCCCGCGAAAAGCGAGCGTGAGAGGTACTGCGGCCCGAAGAAAGGGCCCCACGACCGAGGCCACGGAGGCCGCATCGAAACACTAGCACCCGGCGAGCGGTGCGCCAGCTGACGCGGTGCCCTGGCTTGGGGGGCGGGACCGTAAAGAACGTCGTCCCCCCGGTCAAGCCGGAAAGCAGCATTGCCTCTTCCTCCTGCGCTGCGCTTGGGCTCCTCCCCCTGCTGTGCTTTCGCCGTCCGCCCGTCAGGAAGCGGCGGAACCTGGGTTTGAGCAAACCCAGCGTGCTAGTCTGCGCCCCTCCCATGAGCGAGCCGGTACTCAAGGTCATCCAGGACGTGCTGCTACCACTGGTCACTGCGGACGGCGGCGAGCTGTACCTCGTGCGGGCGGCGGATGACGAGGTTCAGCTCCACTTGGCGGGGCGGTTCGCTGGCTGCCCGGGCAACACCTTGGCCACTCGGCGCGTGATCGAACCGTTGATCCACAAGGCAGCGCCCAATGCTCGAGTGAGCGTCACGTCAGGGGCGATCATCCCGAAGAACGCCCAGCGTCTCTAGAGCGAGTCGCAAATGACAAGCGCCCTCCAAACCGAAGGTTTGGAGGGCGTTTTGGTTTCGCACGTGTGCAGACAACGCAGCCTTCGTTCGAAAGCTGCGTTGCCGCCCGCCTACTTGCCCTTCTTCTTGGGGGCCTTGTCCGCGGGATTCGTCGCAGGTGGTTCGTCAGACGCGCCGCTTGAACGGGTCACCATCTTGATGTCCTTGGACAGCTTCGTCGGGTCTTCCTTCTTGTGTTTGCGATACGAAGCGATGTTGGACTGCACGTCCTTCGACACGTAGACCAGGCCAACTTGCTTCTGGAACTCGCGGTTGACGAGTCGGATGATGATCTCGTCGTTCATCCACACCGCTTCGTCGAAGCGACGTCCCTCGTCCGCGTTGGGCTCCAACATGATTGGGCCGACACCCATGGTCTTGGTCAGTCGCTCTACAGCGGTCTTGAAGTCCTGACCGAGCTGGCTGCCCTTGCGCAGGGGCCGCTCGTCGTAGATCTTCCAGAGTCGATTGCTGAAGAAGAAGAAGTGACGCGTCGTCCCGCTCCGCAGGGTGATGCGGGACATCGATTCCTTGTTTTGGTAGGTGTACTCGCCAGCCAGCGGCGTCTCGTCGATGCCCGTCGCCGTCTTTCCGAAATCGATGACGCTCCGACGTAGCCGGCCCTTCTTGTTCTCGAGTTCCGCGTCGAGAGCCGCCATGCGCGGCCCTGGGCTCACTCGCTTGTACAGCGGCACGAACTCTTGCTCGAAGACCTTGTCGTAGAGCTTCGCGATCTGCTCATTGCTCATCCCAAAGCGAAGACCCTTGGGAGAAAGCCGGATCTTCTTGCGGAGCTCGCCAGGCTTCGCCGGCGGCTCCTTCTTCTTGGCGTCCTTCGCCGCGGCCTTGGCTTTGGCCTTGGGTGCGCCGAGCACTGAGGGAGATTTGGCTACGGCATCCTGCGCAAGGCAGGTGCCAAGCACAGCGACCGACAGCAGAGTGGCGAGCTGAGTCGCGCGGCTTGCCTTGATGATCATCGTTGGTACTCCTCCAAGAACGTGGTCGATCTACCACCGCAGAGAGCCCGGAAACAAGCGGGGCGCTCCCCAAAAGACCAGCGCGGAAAGCACGGGATCTGCCCCGCGCGTAGCGCGCTATGCAACGGCGGACTTCAGTGGAAGGCTGCCTGTCTCAGTCCCCAAGGGACCAGGACGACCGCCAAGGCGTAAAATCGGGCAGCCCTAGCGGATCACACGCAGTGGGATCGTGTTTTAGACGCAGCAGACGAGGAATCGATGGAGCCAGTGCGCTGTTCCCCGACTAACAGACGCTTCATCCAAGTCCCCTCGAGGCCGCCGCGCAGCAGTAGCTTGCCACATCACCCGGGAGCAGACCAACGGACGCCGACCTGGTGCTCAGACGGCGAGCGTACTAAGTAGCCCTCCCCCGCTGTGATGACACATCGACTCTTGCTGGCCGCCTCCCTAGCCCTGGTAGCTTGCGGCCCCGCCCTCAGTGAGCAGCCTAGCGGGCTGCCACCCTACACCGCGACATCCGCCGGCCTATTCGACGACACGCTGGCGAGCGAGATCTTCGATATGCCGTCGGCGGAGCAAACGCCCGCCCAGCAGCAACGAAGACTACGGGGTCGCGTAACCGAAGCCGATCTCGTCGTGCAAGTGCGGGTCAGCACGGTGACTCGAGATGGGACGGGCGAAAACGTGCGCTACAATCTCAGCCTCACACCGGTCGCCGCCCCCTTGAAGGGCCAGGTATCCGGCGCAATCGAGGTCGAAGTGGGCCCAACGAGCCCCTCCTTCGCCCTGGTCAGATCCGAGGATACGCGGCTCGTGGGCCGTCAGCTCCTGCTCCTATTGAAGCGCTTCGATGAATCGGGCGCCGTAACCAACCACTTTCGCGGGGAGGCGGCGACTCCAGAGAATGCCGACCAAATCCGCAAGATGATGGCGCTGGACGAGCTAAACGCGTCGTAGCAAACGAGAGAAGCCCGAGATGCGTTTCAAGAACAACTCAATCGAGATCAAATCCGCCCGGGAAATCGACGCGATGCGCGAGGTGTGTCGGCTGGCCGCGGACACGCTGATGCGCGTCGGACCGATGATCAAACCCGGGATCACGACGGAAGAGATCAACACCTTCGTGCATGAAGACACGCTGGCGAAGGGCGCGATCCCCGCGCCGCTGAACTATCACGGCTTCCCCAAGTCGGTCTGTACCTCGCTCAACGAGGTCGTGTGTCACGGCATCCCAACCCCCAAGCAGCGCCTGCGTGAGGGCGACATCATCAACGTCGATGTAACCCACATTTACGAAGGATTCCATGGGGATACGTCAGCGACCTTCTATGTGGGAGAGGTCAGCGATCGGGCGAAGTTGGTGACCGAGGTCTCAAGGCGCTCGCTGGAGCTCGCGATTGCCGAAGTGAAACCTGGGGCGCGGCTTGGAGACCTCGGTGCGGCGATTCAGGAGTTCGCCGAACCCCTTGGCTGCTCCGTCGTCGAGGCGTTTGTTGGCCACGGCATCGGCCGCAAGTTCCACGATGAACCCAAGGTGTCCCACGTGGGCACCCGCGGGCGCGGCGCTCGCCTCCGACCGGGAATGACGTTCACCATCGAGCCCATGATCAACCTCGGCAGCAAAGAGGTGGACATCCTGGACGACGACTGGACCGCGGTGACGATCGACGGTGAACTGTCCGCTCAGTTCGAACACACGGTGCTCGTGACCGAGACGGGCGTCGAGGTGCTGACCGCTCGTTGGGAGCCGCTCTCCAATAGCGAGGTGTTTCCCGACTTCTGGGACAAGCGCGGCTCTTGACGAAGCGGCCGACGAACCACTAGTTTGCGGCCTGGCAAAAACCGTTCAGTTTCAGTGCAATCCGAGGGACTTCGGGCTGCCGCGCGTCGCATGGGCGTTCGCACACGGACTCGACTTGGGGAAGCGACACACGGAACCAAAGGCAGGGTCGCGGGGGCTCCGCGGAACCAGAATTCGCGCTCTTCGCAGCGCGAACACGCAACAATTCCCTCGCCTAACTGGGGTACGGCATGGTCTATTCGCGGCGCATTGGGGGGCGATTCGCTACGAGTTCACCCACCGGCCAACAAGTGGCCGGCCGCGGCACCGCCAGCCCCAGAGCAAAAACGAAAAATTTCGCGCTCTTGAGAGCGCAACGGAAGCACCTCTTTCGAGCCTAGCAGGGCACGAACCGACCCCGTAAGTCTCGCGCTAAATGGCGCACTAACCGAGTTGAGCGCAGATCGCGCGCAAAGACCACGATTCGTTCACAGATGGCCGCACGAACCAGCAAGAAGGGCGCTTCGAGGCCCAAGGTCACCGGGCAGGCGAAGGCCAACTCCAAGGCCGGCAAGGCCGTAAAGAGCACGGCCGCGAAGCCCAAAGCCAAAGCCAAGACCGCAAAGCCGGTTAGCAAGGCGGCGGCCAAGGCGAAGACGTCCGCAACACCCAAGGCTAAGCCTAAAACCGCAAAGAAGGCGGCGGCTAAGACCAAGCCGAAGCCTGCGGCTAAAAAGGTTGCGACGGCGAGCAAACCCTCCGCTGCCAAGCCCAGCAAGCCTGCGGCCAAGCCCAGCAAGCCTGCGGCCAAGCCCAGCAAGCCTGCGGCAAAGCCCAGCAAGCCTGCGGCAAAGCCCAGCAAGCCTGCGGCAAAGCCCAGCAAGCCTGCGGCGAAGCCGAAAGCGGTGGCGAACGCCAAGGCTAGCGCGGCAAAGGCAGCAAAGGGCAAGGCCAGCGCTTCGAAGGCCCGAGCCGCAGACGCCAAGCGCAGCGCCGATGCCAAGCGCAAAGCCGACGCCCAGGCGAAGGCGAAGGCGAAAGCCGAAAAGGCCAAGCTAGCCAAGGAGCAGGCGCGCGCCGCGGCGAAAGCCAAGGCGCAGGAGGCCAAGGCCGCGAAGGCGCTGGCAGCCAAAGAGAAGGCAGCCAAGGCAAAAGCCGATGCGCTGGTGAAGGCTCAAGCCAAAGCCGCCGCGGACAAGGTCCGCGAGCAGGAACGCAAGGCCAAGGCGAAAGAACGGGATCGCCTCCTCAAGGAGAAGGCGAAGGTCAAGCAAGCCCTGCTCGCTGAGCGAGAGAAGCTGAAGAAGCTCCAGGCGCGGGAGAAAGAACGCCTCGCCAAGCAGAAAGAGGCTGAGCGTCTTGCCAAGCAGAAAGACGCGGAGCTCGCCAAGGCGCAACGGGAGCAAGCGAAGCTCCTGGCCGCCAAGGAGAAAGAGAAGCTCCGCGCCCTGCAGGCGAAGGAAAAAGAAAAGCAGCTTCTCCTGAAGGAGAAGGAAAAAGAAAAGCAGCGGCTTCTCAAGGACAAGGAACGCCAGGACGCTGCCAAGCGCAAAGCCACCGAGCTTGCGCTGAAGCAGAAGGAAAAAGAGCGCCTCGCCAAAGAGAAGGAAAAGGAAAAGGAGCGCCTCCAGAAGCTCAAGGAGAAGGAGCGCCTCGCCAAAGAGAAGGAAAAGGAGAAGGAGCGCCTTCAGAAGCTCAAGGAGAAGGAGCGCCTCGCCAAAGAGAAGGCGAAGGAGAAGGAGCGCCTCGCCAAGGAGCGCGACCAAAAGAAGCTCGAGCAGCAAAAGCTGCGAGATCAGCAGAAGGCCGCCAAGGAGGCTGAGCGCGAGCGACTCAAGGCTGAGCGCGAGCGGCAAAAGGAAGAGGAGCGTCAGCGGCGCGAAGAAGAGCGCGCCCAGCTCAAGGCCGAGCGTGAGCGTCAGCGTGAAGAAGAGCGGAAGCGGCGCGAAGAAGAGCGCCAGCGCATCAAAGAAGAGAAAGAGCGCATCAAGGAAGAGCTGCGCCGCCAGAAGGAAGAAGAGCGCCGCCAGAAAGAGGCGGAGCGCGAAGCCTACCGTAAGGCCAAAGAGGCCGAGCAAGCACGCATCCGCGCGGAAAAGGAAGCGCAGCGCCGCGCCTTGGAGGTCAAGATCGCGCGCCAGACCGGCAGAAGCCGTGGCGGTTCACGCCCCGCGCTCGCGGCCCGCGCATACCGCGCTGACGCGATTCCGAATCAGTCGGGGACGTCGCGTAACCCCGACGGCTCGCTGGCCAACGCCTCCAAGTTTGCGAACCTACGCCAGCCCGACCAGCTTCCGCGCACCGACGGCGAAGAGATTCAGCCCTACCGCCCCCCAACCGTAGCGCCGCCTCCCCCGCCGCCGCCGGAGCGGCTCGACGAACGACACTCGTCGATCGAGGAGCGTCTTGCGGACACCTCGGAGGAGTTCCGGAGGGACTACAAAGAGAAGTTCGAGATGTCGTGGATTCACCACGACAGCGCTTTGGAAGGCGTGGTCTACACCTTCCAAGAGCTTCAAACTGCGATCGATCCGAGCATCACCATCGTTCCGGACTCCAGCCTCCAGCCCGTGTGCGAAGAGATCCGACGCCACAAGCAGGCCATCGACTTGGTCTACGAGATGGCTGAGAAGAAGCGGGCGCCGGTCACTCTCGATCACGTCAAACGCATCTACCTGACGTTGCACCCAGAAGAGGGCGACCTCAAGACTGTGAAATACCGCAAGGATATTCCACAGCACCGTCTGTACTTCCATGAGTACGCACCGCCGGACAAGATCGCCTACAAGGTTCGGCAGATCATCGACTGGCTAAACGGCCCCGAGCCGAAGAAGTTGCGTAACCCTGTGCGGGTGGCAGCACGCGCCCACTACGAACTCTTGCGAGTGTTCCCCTTCCCCAACGACAGCGGGAAGGTCGCGCGCCTACTCATGAACTTGATCCTGCTGAAGTCCGGCTACCCCCCCGCCATAGTTCACGCGGCGGAGAGGCAGCGCTACTACGAGGCTCTCAAGGGCAACCTCAGCATCATCGTGCGCATGGTGAACGACTCGATCACCAACGGCTTCCAGTCGATCGAGAAGAAGCTGGACGAGTACGAGACCCGCAAGCGCTCGTTCAACGCTTGAGCCGGTACGTCAGCGCCCAACGCCAGCCTGACGGGGAGTTCGAAGTGAGTTCCCCGTCAGCGCGCGAAAACCGCGCTCGGCTCTGGTAGTCGTCGCCTGGCATGGCAGGATGCCGGCCATGTCGACTGAGACGAAGCCGCGGCGCATCCTGGTGACCAGCGCCCTCCCCTACGCGAACGGCCACATCCACCTGGGGCATATGGTGGAGTACATCCAGACTGATATCTGGGTGCGTTTCATGCGCATGCAGGGTCACCAGGTCCGGTACTTCTGCGCCGACGACACCCACGGAACCAGCATCATGATCCGTGCGGAACAAGAGGGGCGGTCTCCTGAGGCGCTGATAGCCGACATGAATCAGGCGCATCAGCGCGATTTCCAGGATTTTCAGGTGGGGCACGATTACTACGGCTCCACGAACTCCGAGGCCAACCGACGACGTTGTGCTGATATCTGGGGCAAGCTTCGCGACGCCAAGCTGGTGACGGAGAAGGATGTCACCCAGCTCTTCGACCCTGAGAAGCAGCTGTTCCTCGCGGATCGCTTCGTGAAGGGCAAGTGCCCGAACTGCAAATCTGCCGATCAGTACGGCGATAGCTGCGAGAAGTGCGGTGCGACCTATTCAGCTTCTGAGCTAATCGATCCCTTCAGCACGCTGAGTGGGGCGACACCAGACATGCGCACGGCGAAGCATTTGTTCATCCAAATCGAGAGCCTCCACGGTTTCCTCGAGGAATGGACTCAAGCCGAGGGCCACCTTCAGCCCAGCATCGCCACGTACCTCAAGGGTCAGTTCCTCTCCAAGGAGCTGCGGGACTGGGACATCTCTCGCCCCGCGCCATACTTCGGCTTTGAGATCCCCGACAGCCCAGGCAACTACTGGTACGTCTGGTTCGATGCCCCTATCGGCTACATGGCGGCCACCGAAGAGTGGTGCCAGCGCGAAGGTGAGAACTTCGACGATTGGTGGCGCAGTCCAGACACGGACATCTATCATTTCATCGGCAAGGATATCACGTATTTCCACGCGCTATTTTGGCCAGGCATGCTCAAGGCGTCTGGATATTCCCTGCCACGACGCGTGCAGGTGCACGGTTTCCTGCAGGTCAACGGCGAGAAGATGAGCAAAGCGCGAGGCACGTTCATCCAAGCGCGCACCTACCTTGACCACCTCGACCCGGCCTACCTGCGGTACTTCTACGCGACCCGCCTTTCGGACAAGGTTGACGACTTGGATCTCGATTTGAACGAGTTCGTGACCAAGGTGAACAGCGACCTCGTGAACAAGGTCGTCAACCTCGCGGCGCGTTCCGCGGGCTTCGTCAAAGAGGGCCTCAGCGCGAGCTACCCCGACGACGGAGGGATGTTTCAAGCGGGCATCCAGCTCGGAAAGCAAATCGCAGAAGCCTACGAGCGCTGCGACTATGCAAGCGCTACGCGCTTGATCATGAGCCACGCCGACAAGGCCAACGCCTACTTCGACGAGCAAGCTCCCTGGAACTTGAAGAAGCAGGGCAAGCTGAGCGAGGCACAAGCGGTCGGCACGGTGGGCCTGAACATCTACAAGCAGCTCGTCACCTACCTCGCTCCGATCTTACCGAAGCTTGCCAGCGACTCCGCAGACTACTTCGGGGAGACTCTCAGCCAGTGGAGCCACGCGGAAACGCCTATAGTAGGAAAGCAGCTCCCCAAGTTTGCGCACTTGATGCAACGGGTAGATCCCGACGCAGTCAAGCGCGTGCTCGAAGCCACCTCGAGCGCAGCGGCCGAGGCTCAGGCCACACGCAATGCGGCTAGTGCTCCCGCAGACGACGGCCAACCGCTAGTCGACGAACCTCTGAGCGCCGAGTGCACGATCGACGACTTCATGAAGGTCGACTTGCGCGTCGCTCGCGTAGTCACCGCGGAGCAGGTGAAGGAAGCGAAGAAGCTCTTGAAGCTCACGCTTAGCTTGGGGGGAGAGGAGCGACGCACGGTCTTCGCGGGTATCAAAGAAGCCTACGAACCCGAGGCGCTGGTTGGCCGGCTGGTGGTGCTGGTCGCCAATCTGAAGCCGCGCCAGATGAAGTTTGGGCTGAGCGAGGGCATGGTTGCAGCCGCTGGGCCAGGCAAAACCGAGGTCTTCTTGCTGTCACCGGATAGCGGGGCGAAGCCCGGTCAGCGCGTGCACTAGCGACCGAAGTAGAGCGTCAGGGCCCGCTAGCGGGCCCTTCGCTCGGCATGGCAGCTTCCCACCCGGTGGCGGTCGCTAGCTGAACGATAGCCATGTTGTAGGCGTAGATGGCGCTCATCTTGGCGAAGCGCTTGAGCGCGTACTCCTTCGCCGGGTCGACGATGTCTTCCTCGTCCATCGTGCCGAGATCGATGCCTTGCTGCACCTGGATCAGCCACTGCTTCGCGTATAGCGAGGCCTTGGAGTACGCCTCGAGGCGCTTGGATGCGGCGCGCGCACCGTTGTAGGCCGTCTCGACCTCGTGCGCGACGCCACCGATGGCGTACTGCTCGGTCGCGCGCATCTCCTCCAGATCTGCTTCGGTTTGCGCGACCCGCGCGTGATTGGGGAGTAGGTCGAGGTTCCAGCGCAGCACGAGCGCTGCACCGTACGCGAGAGAGTTCGCCTGATCGTAGACGAAGGGGTTCTGTTGATCGGTGACTTCCGGCGCGCGCGTGTATTTCGCCGACAGGCCAAGGCCGAGATCCGGGAAGTACTTCGCGCGCTGTAGCCTCACCTGCGCCTGACGCGCGCGCACCCCAGCACGCGCCATGTTTATTTCCGGTCGGAATAGCCGCGCGGCGGAAAGGTAGCGCGGCAGCGGCGCCAGACGATGGTCCACCGGCTTGAGCGGCGTATCGGCTACGTCGAGGGATTTCACTCCGCTGAGGAATCGCAGCGCGCTCAGCGCTTGCGCCGACTTCTCTTCCGCCTCGCTCTCGCGTCCCTCTAGATCCGCACGGTTCATCTTCAGCTTGAGTAGCTCGATGGTGTCGCCCTCGCCGTCGTCGACCTTCTTCTGCAGGGGTCCGATGTACTTGTCGATGCGCGACGCCGCGTCTCGCACCAAGGCCAAGCTGTCGCGCGCCAGCTTGAGACCGAAGTAGGCCTCGTAAACGAGCTTGCGTACTGCCTGACGCTCTTTCTGCACCTCGTGTTTACCAACGTCGATCTGGGCGTCTGCCGCGTCCCACAAGTTGCTGATCTTGCCGAAGGTCCAGAGCGGGATGACGCCTTCGATTCCAATCTGCCAGGCGAGCCCCATGTCCTCGGAGAGCGAGGTGTCGGTGTTCGGGCTATAGATAGGCGTTCCGGACACGGTTGGGGCCAACGCCACGCCGCCTTTGACTGTCCACTGGCTGAAGGGCGCTGTGTGCGCCTCACTGAGCTGCGCCTGGTACTTCTTGAGCTTCGCTTTGGCTGAGATCACCTTCGGGTAGTTGATCTCAGCCAGCTCCAGGCAACGCTTGAGGCTGTAGGTCCGCTTGGGTGACGCCGCCTTCGCCCCGGCCGGCTGAAACCGGCGTGCTGCGTTGGGCACACGGGTCGGCTCTGCAAGCGCCCGCGGCGCCAGCAGAGCGGCACACAAGGTCACGAAAAGCGCGGTGGCGCCGCGCAACGCTGGAGAGCTTAGGGCCGGGATCGTGGGAGTTCTAACCAAAGCAAAACCTGAAAGGCGCGAGACGGGGAACCTACGCCGAAGCCAAAGCGTAAGCCACCCCTACGTCACTCGTCTCTAAGCGCCCAAGCCCCGGGCGGCCAGTAGCTGAGCAGCGCTATTTGAGGCTGCCAACCGCGCGCTTCGCAGCACGACGGAAGTTCGATCGATCGAGGCCGGCCTGGCGTGCCGCCTCGGAAACGTTGCCCCCAGTACGCTGAAGCAGGTGGCTGAAGTAGGCGCGTTCGAACTGCTCGAGCGCCTGGCTCTTGGCGTCGCGGTACGTCAGCTCGAAGAAGCTGGGCGAAGCTTCGAGGCCGCTCGGCGCGGCGCCGGGCGCTTGCGGGGCTGGTACGCCACGGCTCGACTCCTGTAGAGCAAACGGAAGGCACACTGGGGTGATGGTGTCGTCCTTGCAGAACACGACCGCGTGCTCGATCGCGTTCTCGAGTTCACGCACGTTCCCAGGCCAGGGCTGGGCGCACAGCGCTTCAATTGCGTCTGGAGAAATGCGTCGTACATCGCGTCCAATGCGTGTCGCTGCCTTCTTCAGAAAGTGGTAGGCCAGAAGCGGGATGTCTTCGACACGCTCCCGCAACGCGGGTAGCTGGATCACGATGACGTTCAGTCGGTAGTATAAATCCTCACGGAACCGACCCTTGGAGATAAGCGAGCGCAGATCCACGTTGGTCGCGGCAACAACCCGTACGTCGACGGATCGCGTCGCGTCGGAACCGACCGGCTTGATCTCTCCCTCCTGAAGCGTGCGCAAGAGCTTCACCTGAGCCAAGAGCGGCAAGTCACCAATCTCGTCGAGAAAGATCGTCCCACGATCAGCGGCCTCGAATAGGCCCTGACGCGTGGTCGTAGCACCGGTGAAGGCTCCCTTCACGTGCCCGAAGAGTTCGCTTTCGATTAGGTTCTCTGGGATTGCCGAACAGTTGAGCGCAACAAAGGGCCGGTTGGCCCGCGCGGAGTGCTGGTGCACCGCGCGGGCGGTGAGTTCCTTGCCTGTACCGCTTTCCCCGAGGATCAGCACTGTTGAGGAGGTGCTCGCGACTCCCATCGCGAGCTGATAGACGCTGCGCATACCCGCGGAGTTGCCGATCAGGCCGCCGAACTTGTCGCGCTCTTCCAGGGCCTTTTCCAGGGTTGCTGCCCGCGCCAAGAGCCTGCGCCGCTCCGCTGCCTTGCCGATTTGCAGCGCGATTTCGTCGTTGGATCGAAATGGCTTCGTGAGGAAGTTGTAGGCGCCCGCTTGCACCGCTTTGACCGCCGTTTCGACGTCGCCGTAGGCGGTCATGATGATCACTTCGATTTCGATGCCATGGCGCTGCAAGTGCTCCAGCAGCTCGAAGCCACCGAGCTTCGGCATCATGAGGTCGACCAACGCGACATCGATCGATTGGGTCTGCAGAACGGCTAGCGCGGCTTGGCCGTCTTCCGCAGTGTGCACCTGCATCCCTCTGGCAGAGAGCATGCGAGCCAGCGTGCGTCGGAGGCTGGGTTCATCGTCAGCAACCAGCACACTCGTAGGGCGAGCCGTTGAACCGGTTGTGGGCTCTCGTGGTTCCGCGCGGCTAAGGCTCGCGCCAGTTGCACGGGGCGCCTGTTCGTCCAGCCCCATGCTCATCAAGCCTCTCCGTCATGCTTCTCCGCGCTGGCCCGCTCAGTGGTGCGCTCGCTGCGTGCCGGCGCTTCCGACGCGCCAGTGGCCGGAGTGTAGAGGTAGCCCTCTTGCTGGAAGACGCAGATGCGGTTTCCGCCGTCGCGCTTGGCCTGGGCAAGCGCGGTATCTGCCGCTCTTAGCAGCGCATCCTTCGTACGCACATCGCGTGACGGATAGAGCGCGACCCCAACGGAAATCGTCGCGCGATGTGCGGAGTCTTCGAAGCGCGCCGCGCCCACCTCTCGCCAGATCCGCTCAGCGACAGTCACCGCTCCCGCGAAGTGGGTGCTCGGGAGCACGATCAGGAACTCCTCCCCCCCAAACCTGGAGACGACGTCCACTTCCCGTACGGAGTTCGTGATGGCTTTGGCAACACCCTTGATGATGGTGTCGCCGAGGGTCCTGCCGCCAACGGCGTTCAGGCTCTGCAGGCGATCGATATCCATCACGATGCACGACAGCGGATCGTGATAGCGCTCGGCACGCTTGAACTCCTCGCTCAAGCGCTCGTGAAGGTAGCGGTAGTTGTAGAGGCCAGTGAGTTCATCGTGAATGGATAGCTCCGCCAAGCGCGCGCGCGCCTTCGCGACGTGATCGTGGAGCTTCTTGATCCGCAGCATGGCCTCGACGCGCGCAATCAGCTCTTGGTCGTCGAAGGGTTTGCAGACGTAGTCGTCCGCACCAATCTTCAGACCCTCTACACGACTGGCGGTGTCCGTCTTCACCGTGACCAGTACGACAGGCAGGAATGTGTCGCTGGTCATGCCCTTGAGCAGACGGCATGCCTCTAGGCCCGAGAGGCGCGGCATCATGATGTCGAGCAACACGAGATCCACGCCGCCACGCGCAACGCGTTCGACCGCTTCTTGGCCATCGACGACCGTCTCGACCTTGAACCCGTGGGAGCTCAAGATGCTGGCGAGGAGATCACGCGTGATGCGATCGTCGTCGGCAACGACGATGCGCGATCCGACCAGCGCTTCGCCAGTCGTAGGGTCCACGCTACTCGAGTTCGACGCGCCCCCAGTTGTCGGATCCCTCGACACCAGGCAAAGCGTACCTGAACCCGCAACGCCTGCCCACAGGCGTTCGCCCGCTCGCGAGGCTCCGTGCACTCGACCGCGCTCGTGGGGTGAGGTGTTGATTCAGGGAAGCACAGGCCGTTGCGGCGCTGCATCGAAGAGTTCCACTCCTACCGAGACGTCAAACGCCCTGAATGGCTCATCGATCGCCGCGTGCCGCCCCAGGCGATGGGAGAGCAGCGTGTGCACCGCGAGACACCCGCAAGGGTGACGGTATGCGCCACCCCAGCTGCCAAAGAGCCAGGTGGGCATGGAACTACCGAGCGTATCCAGCTCGAACACGGATGAAACACGGGTCGCGAACCTGCGCCCCAAGGGTACCCACAGCTCGCTGCCGAGGCTGGCGCCAAGCCCGGCGTACGGGCTAGCCCAAGGCACCGAGCTGGCTTGCACGATGGACGCGGCACCGAACGCGTCGATTCCCGGTCGTAGCAGACGCCACGAGCGGCCAAGCGACTGGTCAAAGGCAATGTTGAGGTGCAAGGCCGACGTGCGTCCCAGGCGAACGCGCTCCATATGGCTGAGGACGGACTCGCCTTCGCCCAGATCGGCGATGCCGGCGACCGTTGCGTGAAGTCCAAGCCAGCGCCCGCCAGCCAACATATCCGCCCGGAAATAATCCAGATCGGCAGCAGCAGGAAACTCGCCGTTCAGTTTGCCAAGCGCGAGATCCAACCCAGCCTCCACCTGCCCGCGCGCTGGTCCACCGAAGCGCTGTTCCAGCGCAGCTTCGGCCTGCACCCACCGCACGTCCCCAACCCTCGCGGAGGCGGCCAGTTGCGGCTCCACCCAGTGACGCCACGCGCCGAACTGCCGGGTGAGCGGCATGCCAACGCTGGAACTCAGCTGCGCCGAAGGGTCACTGCGTGGGACGTCAGGCCTTCCCACCTCCGAGGTCGCCGGAAGCAGGACGTCGCCCGAGCTCGCCTCTCCCTCTCGGAGCATCCACCGAAGCTCCGCGCCCGCACTCACGCTGAGCACTCCAAGGGAGGAACCGACGTCCAGTGCCAAGGCCTGATGGAGCAACCCCAGGCTGGATTGCCCGTCGCGATTGAGACCCAACACATCCGCGTCCCATTCGAGTCGCCAGGAGTCACTCTGCAGCAGCCGCAGGGCGAAGCCCGAGGCCGCGCCCCAGCCCCAATCCTCCGTCAGAGTGGCTCCCCGTTGACTATCCCCACGGATAAGTCCGTAGCTCAGGATGCTCGCATCAGCGCTCATCACCGCGACGCGAGCGCGATCCCGCGGCGCGATCACTCGAGCGAACTCCAGTGGTGCCAGCAGCGCACGCTGGCCCCGTGCGGCGTCCACCCGCAGCGCTACAACAACATCTCGGGTCACGTGAGACGAGTAGGAGTCGATGTCGAGCATCCCGCCGTCTAGCGATTCCCAGGCGACGTGCGAGCGCCCGCCTGGTTCGGAGACGTCGACCTCTACCCTGCCCCCGTCAATCACGCGTCCAAAGTCTGAATACGCGCCGCCTCCAAGTCTCAGTTTTGCTCCACGGGATTTCCCTGCGGTACGTAACAGCGGCAACTCCACACCCGCACCAAGGTACGCGCCGTCCCTCCCGGAATAGCTAGCCCTGGGAGGCAACAACCCGGCGCTATTCGGTCCACGCAACATGAGACGGGGCAAGTAGAGCAGCGTGGTGTCTCCGCTCATCAAGCGCGGAGCGCGCAAGTCGACGTCGCCATCTCGGCTGATTTCTGCAGCATCAAAACCGAGCTCGAGAGGCGGCTCCTCGCAGCTGCAACCACTGAGCTTTCCGGGCCCCTCGACGCGCGCACCGTCAGGCGTCTCTTCCAGGCGCAGTCGGGGTGCGCGCAAGCGCAGCGGGCCGCGACGCACGACGACGTCCCCCTCGAGCTCCGCACAGCGCGCCTCGATATCAACCTCAGCTTTCCGCGCGGTAAACTCTACAGGCTGCGCCAAGCCCGTTCTGGGTAGCAGATAGAGGGCGACGCCGAGGAGCAGCGCGGCGCGTTGCTGGGCGCCACGGGACGCGCTGCGCTGCACTCAGCGCCCCTCGACGGCAGCGTAAGAGCGCTCGCGAGCTACTGACGCGTCGCCGGCAAGACCGCCAGCGGCACCCGCTGCTCGGCCTTCACGAACTCTTGACGAGGTGCGGGGATGCTCACACGAAGGATCGAACTGCCGCGAGGCCCGACCTCTAGGCGCGACTTCACGTCGGCTGCCTCCCGCAGAGTCAGTACCAACAGAGTCTCGCCCTTCTTTCCGCGCTTCAGCCGCGCGCTCGAAAGCGGCGTGTTGAAGTGCGTGGTGATCAACGGGTAGGTGTTCGTCGTCCAGCGCACATAGGTCTCGCTGAGCACCAAGGTGACGCTGCGCTCCGCCTTGCGGACGTCGACGCTCACCTTCTTGCTCAGCCACACGCTGACTTCGCTGCTGCCGTCTTGCAGCATGCGGAAACCCGGAAACGTCGCGATGGCCCATTTGGGATCGATCTTCACCGGACGATAGCGGCGGCGAGGTTTGTCCGTCCAGCTGTAGCCACCCGTCCTGCTCGCCTTGGTCTCTTTGCCCTCTGCAGCGTCCCCTTTGTCGCTCGACTTGTCGCCGCCGGTATCCGCTTTCGGAGGGGGTGCGTCGCGCTTGATCTCGACCTTGTATCCGCCATCGTCGGTCTTCGTGACCTTCTCCTCAGCAGAGCCAGTCGTCGCGAGTCCCATCCCTAGCAGTGCAACGGCCCACGGCAGCATGCGGCGTGACATGGCTCTCAGGATCGCACGAAGCATCGCTCAAGGCCAGACGGGTCGCGCGGCCGCACGTTTCGTGCGCTTAGTGAAACGCTTCAATCAGCGCGTTGACGAATTGGCGCGCTGGCGAACTGGCGACTGGCAAGAATGCAGAAAGCCTCGCTCTCTACAGAGCGAGGCTTGCGTTTCCTCAAGCTACCGAGGTCAGCGGCTTGCGGTTTGAACCGGCTTCTTCTGAGCGGTCTGGCTGCTTTTGCTGCGGCCCGACAGGTTGTCGTAGATGGCGTCGATGTGCCCAACCAGGCTCAGGTAAACGCGGGCGTCGGGGCTGTACAGGATGTTGCGGCGAGCGCCGTCCTCACCGAGCTGCAGCGTGCCGTTGGCGTAGCCCACGGCGAAGCTGAACTCAGGCAGCACCTGCATCCCCAGCTCGGACGCGAAGATGGTCACGACGCTGAAGTTGGTCGGGTTCTTCTCCGCAGAGGTGACGTCAGTACAGCCAGTCACGGTCTGCACGCAGTCGACCTCGGCCGCGTCGTACTTCCACGTGGGGCGCCAGCTGAAGCTGTTGGTCCAGCTGATGGTCTTGGTCACGCCGATGGTGCCCGCCAGGGTGAGCGACGCCTGGTGCTTCGCGAGGTAACCCGTCGAGAGCTGATCGGAGACCTCCGTCTGACCACCAGGGGTGATGCGGCTTCGCTCGAAGTCGCCGTTCACCGAGGTGGTCGCCTGGGTGAAGGTGTGGTTGTAGCCGGCGATCCCGGTGAGCGTGAAGGTCTGCAGAGCGTCCGCGCCGCTGCCCAAGAGTGGCACCGTCTGGCCGAGGGATAGCGAGCCGCCGAGCCCCAAGATGCGGCCGGTGTTGGCGCTGATCTTGGAGGTGGGGAAGGTCAAAACGGGCAGGCTGAGGCCGAAGGTCGTAGCCATATCGCCGTCGCTGGCGAGCACGCGGTTGTAGGCTGTGAAGAGCTTGGCGTCGGATAGCGACCACTCACCACGCTTGGTGGTGATGTCGCTGTTCGTGAACTCACGGAAGGCCCCGATTTCACCAGCGACGGAGAAGCTCCATTTCTCCTCGGAAATGATCTTGTACGCCGGCTTGAGCGTGAACGTCATGTCATAGGTCGGGTCTTCCGACTGACGATCCTGGCCGATGCCAACGGTGTCTGTGGTGGCGCTCTGATCCCAGATCAGCTGTAGGCTCCACGGGAGTGGCTTGGGCTTGCCTGGCTCGTTCGGCTCGTCACCGGGGCCGGTATCCGAGATCGCGTCACCGGTGCCACCCAGCCCAAGCTGGAAACCACCCGAGGCCTGACCAGCAGGGGGCGCGGCAGGAGTCGCCGCAGGTCCCTCGGGAGCGGGCGCAGCGGGAGCGGGCGCGGGCTCGGCGGGCTGCGCAAAGGCAGAGGCGGTGATCAAGCTCGCGAAAGCGAAAGTGGCTCCTAAGATTCGGCGCTTCATATTCTGGCGGCTCCGTAGTGTTTCGTCCGCGCGCCCGCCGGGGCGCGCGTTGTGGCCGGGAGAGTGGCCGTTCATTCCAGTGAGAGTGAAGTGGCGTTCTGCCCATTCCTCTGGCGTTTGCCAACCCGAAAACAGTGCCGGACTGTCACACGCTGTAGGCTTGTGTCAATCAGACTCGTACCCGGACTCGATGGACTTTAGCGGGCGGGTAGAAGCAGGATCTGTTCCGCTTTGTCTCACATCGTCAACCTGTTGTTTTTCTGACGTTTTTTCGGGCGGGGGTGAGGGGTGTTAGTCCATACACGGCTTCGGGCCCTCCGAGCTCCGTCGCGAACCTAACGCACACCCGTACAGTGGTTCTCGAGCTATCCGCCCAACTCGCAATCGCCGGAGCCACGCTGGTGCCTGGCGGCCGTCCTCTCCTTCGATCCGGCTCCCGCGAGCTGGTTTGCAACCCCGCCTGGCTGTGATAGCTCCTCGGCTCCGATGACCGATCAAACGGCGCTTCCTGCCAGCGAGATCACAGCGCTGCTGGGGCGCGGCACCCGCTTCGAAGGCAAGCTTCATTTCACGGGTCGGGTCCGCATCGACGGCACGTTCCGCGGGGAGATCCGCAGTGATGACGTGTTGATCGTTGGCGAGGGCGCGGATGTGGAAGGGGAAATCCGCGTGGCGACGGTGATCATCCGTGGAGGCCGAGTGGACGCCCGAGTGCTTGCGGAGCGCGCGATCGAGCTCTACGTGCCTGCCCAAGTGACCGGAAGCCTGCAGGCGCCCGAGATCTTCATGGACAAGGGTGTGCAGTTCAGTGGCTCGTGCACCATGGCTCCCGTGGAGCCCGAACCGGGCTGAGGTCGCTTGGGGTCGGACTGCCGGCCCGGGAGCCGGGGAAGGTTCCCGCTAACACTTCGTAAGCCGGGAGCATGTGTCGCTGTTGCGCCACTCACCGTGAACGGAACTTCGCCGCCACAGTCGCGTGCACTTTCCGTGGGAGAACCCCAGACGACGCGGGATAGCAGTAGCGGAGCGTAGCCAACGGGCCTAACCCCCGAAAAAAACCGTAAGAAACCTGAGTATCGCCCGTCCAACCCCTGAGCTTGGGAGCCAAGACCGCCAGTCTCGGCACGCAGCGTGCAAACCACTCGGCAGCTCACCCAGCGAGCCTTCCGTGTCCCGCCTCCCCAGGAGAACCATCGAATGCAGCTTTCTCGTCGCAGCCTCTTGTTGAGCACCGGTGCCATCGGCGTCTCCTTCAGTCTCCCCGCGTGGGCCGAGAGTGAGGGCGAACGCCTCAAGAAGAAGAAGGACTCGGAGCGCTACGAGAAGAAGACTGACAGGAGTGATGTCAAAGCGGGCTGCGCGCGGATCGCGATCAAAGCGAAGCCAGAGACGGTTGAAGACGTCGTGACCGACTTCAAGAACTACGCGCGCTTCATCTCGAAGTTCAAGAAGGCTCGCGTCGTTGGCAAGGAAGGGGACGACACCTTGGTCTACCTCTCGGTGCCCATCCTGCATGGCGCGGGGAAGATCTGGGCGGTCGTCCGCTTCAAGCCCGTGAAGAAGGACGGCGACGTCCGCATCCTGAGCGGCAGCATGGTCAAGGGCAACGTCAAGCGCTTGGATGCAGACTGGCGTATCGAGCCCATCGACGACGAGTACACGCAGCTGAACTGTGAGCTGCTGATCGTTCCGAAGCTCCCGGTTCCTGGTTCGGTCGTCACAGGCGAGGTTGCCTATGCGGCCGACGAAGCCGTAAGCGGCTCTGCCAAGCGCGCGGAGAAGCTTCGCCGCCGCAAGAAGCGCAAGAAGCACTGACTTGACGCGGCCGCATGGGGCCGTCTACTCGGCGTTGAGTGGACAGTCGCCCCATGCATCGCTTTTCGTATCTAGCCTTTGCGTCGCTGCTCGCGGCGTGTGGCGGATGCAGCAAGACACCAAGCACCGAGACGCAAACCCAAGACGGCGCCGCACAACCCAGTGCAGCGCCGTCTGCCGTTTCGAGCGCACCTTCTGCCAGCGCTAGCGCCTCCGCGGAGCCAGCGCCGTTGCCGCCCGGATGCTACGACGAGATACAGGATGAGACGGGCAAAGCAGCCCTGAGCAAGCTCGAAACTGCGTGTGCGACGGGCATGGACGCACTCCTTCCCCAAGTGCTCGAAGTGGAGCTTGAGCCAGGCGGGCGCCGCGAGATCCCCGTCACAGTGATCGACACCGGCAAGTGCTTGCGGGCCGCTGCTGCTGCCGAGGGCGACGCCGAACTCCGGCTCGAGCTGAAGAGCCGGGATGATTCGAGCGTCGCCCAGGCGAAACTTGGGAGGGGGTACGTGGTGCTCAACGGCGACGGCCCAATCTGCGTCGCCAGCCCCGGACAGTACCGAGTCATTATCCACATGGATAAAGGCAAGACCAAGGTCTACGCGCAGGTTTGGCAGGGGAAGTAACTCAGTCGCCTTTGTACTTGGCTAGCAACTTCTGGTAGCGATTGTCGCGTCGCAGCTTGACGAACTCGCTCTGAGTACGTGAGCGGCTTACCCAAGACGCAAGAGAGTAGTGGCTCCGTAAGAAGTCAGGCTTCTTCAGCGCCTTGGCGTTTACGAGTGTCTTCTCGAAGTACGCGACGCACTCGTCGACATTATCCTCGCGGCAATAGGCGCGCGCGATGTTGTAGAACAGGCCAGATGAGTTCTTGAACTCCTTCTCGGCGGCCTTGAGATGGGCCAACGCCTGCTTCCCGTCCTTCTTCCGCAGGTACGCATAGCCAAAGCCCATTCGCAGGTAATAGCGCTCGTAGTCTGGTAGGCCGCATCCGTCCTCATGCAGCTTGAGTGCCTGCTTGTAGAAAACGAGGCTTTCGTCCGCCGCTTCGCTGAGCGGGGTCTTGCTGTCGAACAACGCGGCGTCGCCTTGCCAGACGCGCACACTCGCGCTGTGCTCGTACTTCTTCGCCAGCGCCTCCAACAACCCCTTGGCCTTGGGGTAGTCCTTGTCCCGGAACGCGTTCTGCGCGGGTTTGAACTCGGAGTTCGGGGGGTCTTCGCTCTTGCCGTCGGCGCACGGTTTCGGAGGCGCTGCGCTTGCAGCGACCTCTGGCGGTGGGGGCGGCGGATCCTTTCCGCAGGCGACGCTGACCACTCCAAGCATCAAGCAGACGAGAGGAAGGGCGCGGGCCTGGCTCAGCTTCGAAACGTGCCCGGCAATGTACCCAACCATCGTCCTTGGAGATAACAGACACGGCTTCGATATCCCAAGTCCGTCCGCTGGCGAAGGTACGAAACATTCTAGAAACCTTCCGCAGTTAGCCTGCAGCCGGGCAGTCATCAGCTGCCCTAGTACCCAAGGCCACCACCGCCACCAGAACCACCGGACCGGCGGGGCGCGGCCCCATCCACCGCGAGTCGAGAACGCACAAAAATCGGCGTAATCGGCTCCTGGCGTCCCGCCAGGGCTACCCCCTGCGCGCCGGAGTTGGGTACCGCTCCAGGATTGACGTGTCGACGCTTGCGCGGCGCGTTAATGCATGGCCCAATAAACCTCGGCGGCACTGAATTTCCGGTCCGCCCGTTCGATCAGTACTGCTTGTTCGCGTCGCTCTGGCGCGAGTGCCGCCCACGCGTTGCGTAGGCAGCACCAAGCGAAGCTTGCCGTCCCCCCCTCCCCGGTCAGCCGTGCTTGGTGCAAAGCGAAACCTGCTGTGCGCAAACGCGCGCAGTGCCCATCAGCGAACCCCCCTTTGGAGGCCGCGAGCATGAGTCTCCCCGAGAAGTCTGGACTCTACGATCCTCAGTTCGAGCACGACGCGTGTGGCGTCGGGTTCGTGGCGAACATCAAGGGGGTGGCCTCCCACGAGATCGTGCGCCAAGGCGTGCAGATCCTCCTGAACCTGGTGCACCGTGGAGCCGCGGGCAGTGACCCTCTGACCGGTGACGGCGCGGGCATCCTGATTCAGCTGCCTCACGCGTTCTTCGAGCAGGAGTGCGCGAAGCTCCAGATAAAGCTCCCCGCTCGGGGCCGCTACGGCGTGGGCACCGTCTTCCTGCCCCAGTCCCGCGAAGAACGCCGCCGCTGCATGCAAATCGTCGAGGACAAGATCGGCGGTACCGGGCAGCGCTTGCTCGGTTGGCGCGACGTACCCGTCGATGTGGAAGCGTGCGGACCGCTCGCCCGCGAGAGCGCGCCAATCATCCGGCAGGTCATCGTCGGTTCTACCGTGAACGACCAGACGGTGTTCGAGCGCAAGCTGTTCGTGATCCGGAAATGGATCGAACGCACGGTGCGTGAGAGCGATTTGCCGAACCGCGCGAAGAAGACGTTCTACATGCCGAGCCTGTCGTCGCGCACGCTCATCTACAAGGGCTTGCTCCTCGCAGAACAGCTGTCCGTGTTCTATTCGGATCTGAACGACCCGAGCATGGTCAGCGCCCTGGCCATGGTGCACCAACGGTTCAGCACCAATACCTTCCCAACCTGGCAGCTCGCTCAGCCGTTTCGCACCCTGGCTCACAACGGCGAGATCAACACGGTGCGCGGCAACATCGCATGGATGAAAGCACGCGAAACGCTGTTCGCCGGCGAGATCTTTGGGGAAGATGTGCGCCACATCCTGCCGGTGGTGACTCCCCGAGGAAGCGACTCGGCAACCCTCGACAACGTCGTCGAGATGCTTGTACACGGCGGTCGGCCGCTACCCCACGTCATGATGATGTTGGTGCCCGAGGCTTGGCAAAACGACCCCGCGATGCCTCCGCACAAGCGCGACTTCTATGAGTACCACTCGTGCCTGATGGAGCCGTGGGATGGACCGGCAGCGCTGGCGTTCACCAACGGTCGCCAGATCGGTGCGATGCTCGATCGCAACGGGCTACGTCCTGCGCGCTGGATGCTCACCCACGACGGCATCGTCGTGATGGGCTCCGAAACCGGCGTCCTTGAGTTCCCCGCGGAAAGGGTCGAGCGCAAAGGGCGCCTCGAGCCGGGGAAGATGTTCATGGTCGACCTCGAACAGGGTCGCATCGTGGAGGACGAGGAGATCAAGCAGGACATCTGCACCCGGCAGCCGTACGGAAAATGGCTGCGCGACAACAAGATCAACCTACGCGACATCGAGACCGTCCCTTCCACGCGGCCGACGGAGCAGCACACGTTGCTCGAGCGTCAACAGGCGTTTGGCTACACCCAGGAGGACTTGCGCCTACTGATCGCGCCGATGGCCAAAACCGGCGCCGAGGCGGTGGGTTCCATGGGCACCGATACACCCCTCGCGGTGCTGAGCGACGAACCCCAGCCGCTCTTCAACTACTTCAAGCAGCACTTCGCTCAGGTCACCAACCCACCGATCGATCCAATTCGCGAAGAACTGGTGATGAGCCTGAAGAGCTACATCGGCGGTGAAGGTAACTTGCTCTTCGAGCTGCCCGATCAAGCTCAGATGCTCGAGCTCCCTCACCCGGTGCTGAGCAACGAGGACATGGTCAAGCTGCGTCACACGCACATGATCCAGCTGCGTATGCCGGCGACCCTACCGATGCTCTACCCAGTGTCGGATGGTGCGGCCGGGCTCAAGGCGTCCCTCGACGAGCTGTGTCGCCAAGCGTCCGTGGCGGTGCTCAACGGCCACAGCTTGATCATTCTCAGTGACCGCGGTTGCTCACCACATATGGCGCCCATCCCGGCGCTGCTGGCAACTGGCGCGGTGCACCATCACCTGACGCGCAACGGGACTCGAGTCAAAGTAGGCATCCTCGTGGAAACGGGCGAGGCACGCGAAGTCAATCATTTCGCGCTGCTCTGCGGCTTCGGCGCGGGCGGCGTGAACCCGTACCTCGCGATGGAGTCGATCGAGCAACTGTGCCGCGACGGACAGATCCCCGGTCTAACTGACCCCACGACGGCCAAACAGAAGTACATCAAGGCGGTCTGCAAGGGCTTGCTCAAGGTGATGAGCAAGATGGGGATCAGCACGCTGCAGAGCTATCAGGGCGCCCAGATCTTCGAAGCGCTCGGACTCGACGAAGAGGTCATCGACCGCTACTTCACCGGCACAGCCAGCCGCATCAGCGGAATCGACCTCGGCGTCATCGCCGAAGAAGGCCGGATGCGTCACCAGCGCGCCTTCCCGCGCCGCGACGGCGGAGCCCAGCAGCTGTCGGTAGGCGGTCAATACCACTATCGCGCCCAAGGCGAGCGGCACCTCTGGAGCCCGCGCACCATCGCGTCTCTCCAGCGCGCGGTACGCCAAGAGGACGTCAAGAGCTATCAAGAGTACTCGGAGCTGATCAACAAGCAGACCGAAGGCTTGATCACCCTGCGTGGCATGTGGGAGCTGAATCCCCGAGGCAATGCCATCGACATCTCGGAGGTCGAGCCTGCCGCGGAGGTCGTAAAGCGCTTTGCGACAGGGGCGATGAGCTTTGGCTCCATCAGCGCGGAGGCTCACGAGAACCTCGCGGTGGCAATGAACCGCATCGGCGGCAAGAGCAACACTGGAGAAGGCGGCGAAAAACCCGAACGTTTCCGTGATGAACGAAGGAGCGCGATCAAGCAGGTGGCATCCGGCCGCTTCGGCGTGACCACCCACTACCTGGTCAGCGCCGACGAGCTGCAGATCAAGATAGCTCAGGGCGCGAAGCCCGGTGAAGGCGGGCAGCTACCCGGCCATAAGGTGGACGCAATCATCGCGAAGACGCGCTTCTCCACGCCAGGTGTTTCGCTCATCTCCCCTCCACCCCATCACGACATCTACTCGATCGAGGACTTGGCCCAGCTGATCTTCGACCTGAAGATGGTCAACCCCCGGGCGCGCATCAGCGTGAAGCTGGTGGCAGAAGCCGGCGTGGGTACCGTGGCAGCTGGAGTCGCCAAGGCGCACGCTGACGTGATCCTGATCTCTGGACACGACGGCGGCACCGGTGCATCGCCCCTGACCTCAATCAAACACGCTGGTGTTCCCTGGGAACTCGGCCTCGCGGAAACGCAACAGGTGTTGGTAAAGAACAACCTGCGCGGCCGGGTCATCTTGCAGGCCGATGGTCAGTTGCGCACGGGTCGCGACGTGGCGATCGCCGCGCTGCTGGGCGCCGAGGAGTTCGGTTTCGCGACCGCGCCCTTGGTCGCATCGGGTTGCATCATGATGCGCAAGTGCCACCTCAACACCTGCCCCGTTGGCATCGCCACTCAGGACCCGGAGCTGCGCAAGAAGTTCACTGGGCAACCGGAGCATGTGATCAACTTCATGTTCTTTGTGGCTGAGGAGCTGCGGTCGCACATGGCAGCCCTCGGCTTCCGCAAGCTGAGCGAAATGGTCGGGCGCGTCGACTGCCTCCGCACCCGCGACGTCTCGCAGCACTGGAAGGCATCGCGCCTGGACTTCTCCGACGTGCTGATGCCAGCACCCGCAAAGCCCGGGGTGGCGCTCTCCAAGTCCGTACAGCAGGAGCATGGGCTAGAAAAGGCCTACGATCGCGAGTTCATCCCCGCCTGTGCGCCCGCCTTGGAGCGCAAGGAACCGGTACGCCTCGATTTACCGATTCGCAATGTACACCGAACGGTTGGAAGTATGTTGGCCGGGGAGGTCGCGAGACGCCACGGCGACGAGGCGCTTCCGCCGGGTACCATCGTGCTGAACTTCTCGGGTTCCGCCGGTCAGAGTTTTGGCGCCTTCGCCGTCCAGGGCATGGAGCTACACCTGGAGGGAGACGCAAACGACTACACCGGCAAGGGCCTCGCCGGCGGCATCTTGAGCGTGCGCCCACCGATGGGCAGCAGCTTCCGCGCGGATGAAAACGTCATCGTTGGAAACACCGCACTCTACGGGGCCACCGGCGGTACGGCGTTCTTCTGCGGCCGCGCCGGCGAGCGTTTCGCGGTGCGAAACAGCGGAGCCACGGCGGTAGTCGAAGGGGTGGGCGACCACGGCTGCGAATACATGACGGGCGGCTTGGTCGTCGTGTTGGGTCCGACGGGACGCAACTTCGGCGCTGGTATGAGCGGTGGCCTCGCCTACGTCTATGACGAGGACGGCCACTTCTCGGAGCGCTGCAACCGCGAGCTGGTGAGCCTGGAAGCGCTCAGCATGGAAGACTCCTCGCTGCTCGCGGAGCTCTTGGAGCGTCACCAGCTGCAAACTCAGTCGAGCAAGGCGCGCAACTTGCTCGCCACTTGGGAGACGACGCTTAGTCGCTTCATCAAGATTTTCCCCCTGGAATATAAGCGTGTGCTCGCAGAGCAAGAAGAGAAGCGGGCTTTGGAGGCTCAGAACAACAGTATTCCCCCGGAGTATGAGCCTCAACCGGAAGCAATCGTGGGTGGGCCACGCAGCGCGGAGGTGGACTGAGCCATGGGCAAGGTAACCGGTTTCATGGAGTATCGGCGGCAATCAGCCGATAAGCGCCCCACCAGTGAGCGCGTGAAGGACTACCGCGAGTTCGAGCTACCCGTGGTGGGACAGGAGCTGCAAGAGCAGGCCGCGCGCTGCATGGACTGTGGCGTGCCGTTCTGCAACACAGGGTGTCCGCTGGGCAACCTGATCCCCGACTGGAACGATCACGTCTTCACCAACCAGCCGGAGCGCGCGAGCCTGGCGCTGCACGCAACCAACAACTTCCCCGAGTTCACGGGGCGGGTGTGCCCGGCGCCCTGCGAGGCTGCTTGCGTGCTCGGCATCAACGATGACCCGGTGAGTATCAAGCTGATTGAGCGCTCAATCGCTGATCGAGCCTGGAACGAAGAACTTGTCCAGCCGGAACCTGCCAGCCACCGCACCGGAAAGAAGGTGGCAGTCGTGGGCTCTGGCCCAGCGGGCCTAGCGGCAGCCCAACAGCTCGCTCGCGCGGGTCACGATGTGACGTTGTTCGAGCGGGACGATCGTCTCGGCGGCCTGCTCACTTACGGCATACCGGACTTCAAGCTCGAGAAATGGCTCGTCCAGCGACGGGTGGAGCAGATGACGGCCGAAGGGGTGACCTTCAAGACGGGGGTAAACGTCGGGCGCGACGTCACTGGCGCTGAGCTCAAGGAGCAGTTCGACGCGATCTGCCTCTGTCACGGCTCCCGCAAGCCACGAGATCTGCCGGTGCCAGGCCGCGAACTCGCCGGCATCCACTTCGCGATGGATTTCCTCGAGCAGCAGAACCGTCGAGTCGCCGGCACACCGATCCCCGGCGAAGACATTCTTGCCACAGGGAAACACGTGGTGGTACTCGGCGGCGGCGATACGGGCTCTGACTGCATCGGGACCTCGCACCGCCAGGGCGCGGCGAGCGTGACCAGCTTCGAGATCATGCCCCGCCCCCCAGACGAAGCGGCGAGCAGCACGCCTTGGCCGCTGTGGCCGCTGAAGCTACGCACCAGCAGCTCCCACGAGGAAGGCGGAGAGCGCGACTGGGCGGTATCGACGGAGTCCTTCGTTGGCGATGAATCCGGGAACGTGAAGGCGCTCAAATGCGTGCGCGTCCGCTTCCAGAACGGTCGCTTCGAGCCAGTGGCCGATTCACAATTCGAGGTGAAGGCTGACCTCGTGTTGCTCGCGATGGGCTTCGTGCATCCAGAGCACGGAGGAGTGCTCGACCAACTCGGTGTGGAGCTGAATCAACGCGGAAACGTTCAGGTAGACGGTCAGATGATGACCAACGTCGCCGGAGTGTTCTCCGCCGGAGACATGCAGCGTGGTCAAAGCCTCGTGGTGTGGGCCATCGCAGACGGCCGGCGCGCGGCTCAAGCCATCGACCGCTACCTGAGTGGTGAGACCGCCCTCACTCAACCGGGCCGCGCGGGTCGACTTCGTTAAGTGACTTCCCGCTCCGACACGCTCCGTCGTCCCCACCCCTGACTACAGTCACCGCGCACCGCCTCGCCAACCCGGCCGAAGCAGCGAGGCGTACTCGAAATCCGGCGCGCGAGGCGCTATTCGCGCAGAAAATCGCGGTTACGGACTGGCATCGAGCGACGAGACCTCCTCGGTCTCCGCATCTCCCTTCGCCTGCGCCCTACCGGAAGCACGCGAGGACGCCGCCCTCAAAACGCGGAAACAGCCGCCACCGTATCTCTGGCGTCGGATCGGCCGGTCATGGCTATTCGATGCTTTTGGGCGAGCCCTCGCTTCCGCCCCCGTACCCGCGGTACACTCGCGCTAGTGGCTCGTCGTCGCCGAAGCAAAAGTGCCAATCCCCCCAGGCGCCCTCTCGTGTCGGGCCCTGAGATCCGCGTCACTCACGGCCCCGCTGGCAGGGACACCCTAGCCGCCATCGCGTCGGAGCTGATGCAGACCGCGCCCGCGCGCTTCGAGTCGATGCCCGAGATCGAGATCGGCCAGAGCACTGCAGGTCACGAGACTCTCGCAGCGATTGCTGAAGAGGTGCAGCGCGAAGCCGCTCAGATCGCGCGGGATCGCGGCTGGAACGGTGATGAGGGTGAAGAGGCCCGCAGTTCCGTGCGACCGAAGATGACCACGATGAGCTTCGAGGAGCGTCCGCGCCGCGACAGCTCGTCACCCGAAGTGATCACCATCAGCGAAGCTCCCATCGGTCGCAGCACGATGGAGGACCTCGAGCGGGATGCAGTGGCGGACGCACTCGGACGCGGCCTGCGCGTCTCTGAACCGCCCCGGCGCACCGCCCAATCCCAGACCGCAATGAGCGCACCGCGCATCTCGCAGAAGATGGAGGTGTTCGAGATGATCACCTTCGTGGTGCGAGCAAACGACGCTGGCCGCCTGTCATCGATGCGCAGTCGCAAAGATTTCGTTGCGGAAAAGCTGATGCATCGCTTGCCGATCGAGAGCCCCGACGACATCGAGCGCGTCGACGTCACGCCGTGGACCGAAAAGGGCACTGTGATCCTGCGCGTGTGGTGTCGCGTAGCCTCCGACTGAGAGGCCAGGGGCTCGCCGCGCCCCTGCATAACGCGCTGCGAAAGGCCTCAATCGGGCTGTCATCCAGGCCTCCCGCGAAACCCGCCGCGAGTCGCCCGGCGTTGGTTGAAGCGTAGTACCCTCCCCCGTGAATGAGGCCGGAAGACCGCGAACGCATTCAGCTCGAGGTAACGAGTCGGGTTCTGGAGCGCCACATGGCGCGCTCCGCCAGCGGGCCTGACTACCTAGAAACGCTGATCAACGACACCATCTACCACGAGCGCCGACGCCTCGAACGCGATCCCCCGAAGGGAGACGAGGCCAGCTTCTACGCTGGCCTCGCCAAGCGCCTGCCGAAGGCATCGCAGGTCGAGCTGAAGCAGATGCTCGAAGAGATGCTGCGGCGTTTCGTTGCGGAAGTGGTCGGCAACTTCGACGAACGCGTATACAGGCTCTCTACGAGCGTCGTACCAACCGGCCTCTCGTTGCTGCTCAAGGCGTCGAGCGCCGCTGGTCCGAGAGACCTTTTGTCCTTGGATGGCATCAGCGTCGTGCGCGACCACATCGAGCTGCAAGGTGAGGTCGACCACGTCAAGCGCTTGCTCAACAAGGGCACCCTCATGGTCGTGCCCACGCACTCCTCGCACCTCGACTCCATCGTGCTCGGCTACGCCGCACACCTGATGGAGCTGCCGCCCCTGTTGTACGGCGCGGGTCTGAATCTGTTCACCAATCCGCTGATTTCGTTCTTCATGAACAATCTCGGCGCCTATCGGGTGGACCGCAAGAAGACCGCGGGCATCTACAAGGAAGTACTCAAAGAGTACGCGACGGTGGCGATGGAGATGGGCTACCACAACCTCTTTTTTCCGGGCGGAACTCGAAGTCGCTCCGGGGCGGTGGAAGGCAAGTTGAAGAAGGGCCTGCTCGGCACCGCTGTGACGGCCTACATCAACAACCTCAAGCACGAACGCATGCGGCCGAACGTCTATATCGTCCCCTGCACCATCAGCTACGATCTGGTGCTGGAGGCGGAGACGCTGATAGACGACTACCTCAAGGAGGTGGGAAAGAGCCGCTACATCATCGAGGACGACGAGTTCAGCAAGCCGCGACGCATCCTCAACTTCATGAGCGAGATCGCCTCCTTGGATGGGCGCATCGCGGTCACCTTCGGGCGCCCCCTGGACATCGTGGGGAACTACGTTGACCAGGAGGGGCGCAGCCTCGACCCAAGAGGCCGGGTCGTTGACACCCGGAGCTACGTACTGAAAAACGGCGTGCCTGAGCACGACCACCAGCGTGACCAGGAATACACCCAGGAAATCGCTGACGCGGTGGTTCGGGGCCTGCGCGAGAACAACGTGGTGATGAGCACCAATATCGTCGCCTTCAGCCTGATGCGCATGCTCAAGCAAAAGAACCCAGGGATGGACCTGTATCGCCTGCTACGCACGGGCGGCAGCACACCGTCATTTCCCCACGGCGACGTCGTCCGCGAAACAGCCGCCACGATCGAACTGGTGCAGGCCGCGGAGCAACCGCGACTCGCCGACGAGGTGCGCTCTGCGACCGCGCTTGCGGTGGTGGACGACGCCTTGCGGCACTTCGAGAGCTATCACACGCACCCTGTCGCCGAGCGGCGAGGTGACCGCGTTTTCCACGAGGATCGCAACCTCCTCTTGTACTACGCGAATCGCCTGTCAGGGTACGACCTCACGCGCCAGGCGTCCCTGAGAGTAGATGGTGGAGCTCAAGCTTCCGCGGCGGAGCAAGGAGCAGCACGATGACCGAGAGTCTGAAGGTTGGGGTGATCGGTGCTGGCAGCTGGGGGACCACCCTGGCGAAGATCAGCGCCGAGAACGGCCACCCCACTTTGCTCTGGGCGCGCCGCGAAGAACAGGCAAACCGCATCGCGGAGGAGCGCTGCAACACCGAGTACCTGCCCAACATCGATCTCCCGCTGAACCTGGAGACAACCGCGGACCTCGAGCGCATCGCGCAGTTTAGCGACTTGCTGGTGCTGGTCGTACCAAGCCACGGCCTGCGGGGAATCGCGCGCCAGCTCGGCGAGTTCGTCGACGGAAGCCAGTGTCTGGTCCACGCGACCAAGGGCCTCGAACAGGGGACGCACCGGCGCATGAGCGAGGTGATCCGCGAGGAAACTTGCCTGCGCAAGATCGGAGTCATCGCGGGACCGAACTTGGCGCGGGAGCTCGCGCAGAGCGGCCCCGCCGGCACGCTGGTGGCCAGCCACTACGACGAGGTCTTTCGCAAGGGGCACGCCGCGTTTGGCAATCACTACTTCCGCGTCTACTGGGGGCACGACGTGGTCGGAGCCGAAGTCGGAGGTGCTTTCAAGAACGTGGTCGCCCTCGCCGCCGGGGTACTGAGCGGCCTCGGATACGGGGAGAACTCCCGCTCCCTCTTGATGACTCGAGGCCTGAGCGAGATGGCGCGCCTGGGTACGGCCATGGGAGGCAGCCTCGTCACCTTCGGAGGCATGGCTGGCATCGGGGACCTGATCGCGACTTGCTCGTCGAGCCTAAGCCGGAACTTCCAAGTCGGGTCGCGGCTGGCCGCGGGGGACACTCTCCCCCAAATCCAGGCGGATATGAAGATGGTCGCCGAGGGAGTGAAGACTTCCCTCGCCGTGCGCGAGTTCGCAGAGCAGCACCATATCGACCTGCCCATCGCGGGCGCGATTCATCGCCTGCTACATGAAGGCGGCAGTGTCCCCGAGCTGTTGGCGGACTTGATGGCTATCCCAACGGGGGCCGAGTTCGCCGAACTGGCCCGCTAGGCGTCGACCGGCGCTCAGCCTTGAACGCCAGCCCGACCGCTAACCGACGCACTCGCCTCCACGCTCACCTGAACGCGGACCGATGCCTTGACGCTCGCGTCCGCTGCAGCGCCAACGCAAGCCAGCGCCTGCAAGCCGGCTTGCCCGATGATCTTCGGCAGCTGCGCTCCCACCTGAACGACGACCTGGGCGTCGTTGATCAAGCGCTTGCCCAGAGCAAACTCCGCCTGCAGCAGCTTCGGCAGGTTCGCTTGCAAGGTTGCAGCCAGCGCCGCCGCGCTCTGCCCGTCAGGCCACGTCTGGACGTAGACCTCTGCTGGCGTACAACTCGCGCGGAAATTCGCTTGAGCGGTGCAACTGGCGTTGCACTCGGCGTCTGCGCTGGGTGGACGCACCGTGCCCTCGCACTGCGGCGCCTGCCATTGACCCTGGCAGCTCACATGACAGGTCGCATCGCAGCTTCCGTTGCAGTCTCCATTGCACTGACCAATGCACTGGCCGGTGGCGTCAACCTGGGAACATTGCCCGTTGCACTGACCGGTGCAGCGCCCTTCGCAACGCCCGACGCAGCGCCCCTGGCAGTAGCCTGAGAGCTTCGCCGGTTCGCAGCTCGCAATCACCTGCCCTGGGTCCACGCTCACGTCACATGCGCCTTCGCAGCGCGCCTTCGCCTGCAGGTCTGCTTGGCACTGCGGCAGGTTGGCCTGAACACGCACGCCGATGCCCTGTGATAGCACAGCATCCATCCGCGCGGAAAAAGCTCCACACGCCGCCTTCGCCGCAGAACCCGGCTTGTCATCCACGGGCTGCAGCTCCGCCTGCGTAGCGCCCATGTCTAGCGCCATCCGCGAGCACGCTTCGACGGTCATCGACTCCATCTGCAGCGAGAGCTGCATCAGGTCCTTGGAGGCAGAGACGAAGGTGCGGATCTTCGCATTGGCGCGGGCGTCGGCGCTGAAGTTGGCCGTGAGCGGGTCCCCGGAGTTCCACGCAGGACACGCCGCACCCAGCCCGCCAAACCCAGCGCCCTGACAGGCACCAACACCAAGTCCTGCGGCGGCGATCAACGCTCCACTGCTCAAACCTCGAAGAAAGGTTCGTGAACGCTGTAAGGAAACGCGGTCAGAGACCACTTTGGGGGAGGACGAAGCCATAGTCATTTTCCCTTGGGATTTTTGGGGGGGAGGTCAAGCGGGGAGGTGCTGCGAGATGGCCGCACGCACTCGTTGAATCAGCTGCGTAAGGTGTTCGCGATCGACAGCGGATGTGTCAACCGGCTCGCTGAAGGTCACACGGACTGTCTGACCCTCCGTTACAGACCTTCCCTTTGCCACCAAAGTGCGGCGCGTGCCATCGATCGTCACCGGAAGGATCCGGACGCCGGCGTCGATGGCCATGCGGAATCCTCCCTTCTTGAACGCTCCCAGACAGCCGTCAGGGCTTCGCGTTCCCTCCGGGGCAATCCAGATGCTCATCCCTGAGCGCAACGCCGCCGTGGTGGCGCTCAACGTGGCAATCGCTCGCTCCGTCCGCTTGCGGTCCAACGCTGGAAACCCCGCTGCCCGCATCGCGCTGCCCATGACAGGAATGCGAAACAGCTCCTGCTTCGCAACCATGCGAATCGGCTTGTCGTAGCACTGAAACAGCACCGGGATGTCATAGTGGGACTGGTGATTGCTGATCACGACGAACGTCTCGTCGCCCAGCATGTGCTGCTTGCCGCGCACTTCGATACTTATCCGTGCGGCATCCACCAGTCTGCGGGACCAGCGGTCGATGCGTGCGTCGCAAACGGATCTGTCGACGCGCCCCAGAAAGGCGTCCGCAATCGTGGGCAGGCCGGCTTCGCAGGTCACGAGTCCAGCGTGGATCATGTGTCTCCAGGTCATGCCGCCCCGAAGCGAAACACGAGCCTTGAAGCCGCGCCAGACGGAATGCCCAGCCCTTGGCAGCGTGGTGATTTGTTCGGCGAGTCACAGACTCGCCTCATTTGCGGGGTGCTGAAAAACACCCTGCGACTCAATAACGATCCTGTTCGGACGTCGCCGCGGCTCAGGGCGCTTTGGGTGGACCGTTGGGCTTCGAAAACAGCGGCCCGCCGGGCCGAAGTGCTGGGGATGACGGGAGCGGGCGCATCGGCGCGGGCTTGTCCATGGCGCGTCCTCGCTTGATTGGCGGCGCTTTCGGAGGCGTACGGGTCTGCTCCGGCCAAGGCCAAGCCAGGGGGTCCTTGAGCACTCCGTGGCTGACCAGGCGATTGCGAGTCGGGGGTTGGCGCGGCGCGCCGGGAGGAGGCACGCGCTCGTGCAGCGACCACATCTCGAACGCGACGATGCGATCGTTCGGGTTGCCCGTGCGCTCGTGATACTTGAGCAGGTAGTCCTTCACCCCAGGTAGATACGCGCGGAAACGCCCTTCAGACATACGCCGCATCCAGTCACACCAAATCTGGTTCAGGTGGTACCCGGTTTCTGGATTCATTTCGAAGCTAGGCGCCTTACCCGTGAGCGGGTCGATATGGCGACCGTCCTGAGTGATGGCGTCGACGACGATCACACCGTCGTCGTTCGGTGGCTGCGGCGCGAACATCGACCACCCCTGAAACATGCGCGGATAGATGATCGTGGCCTCCAGCCACTCCGGTCGGTGCTTGGGCTTGAACTGGTCTGGTATTGCGCGGTTCTCGATGAGTACTTGGCTCACCGCGGCCACCATCAAGTACGCCACCACGAGCTGAGTCAGCCAGAACCCAGTGCGCTGGACGGCGCGCCGTGCGGCGCTCTCTGGCGGAGCGATCTCGTCAGGTAGAGTCGGCAGTGAGGCGACGCCCAATCGCTTGGCGACCGCCTCACGATTCGTCATGGCTCGGGAGAGCCAGGAGTCCACCAGGTGACTCAGGCCAGGTACGTACAGGCAAAACCACACGAAGCGTGGAGCGCTCAATGCGTGGGTCAAGGAGCGGAGTCCAGCGACTCCGCTCTGGGCGGCTGAGTCGCTCCGCTCTTCTTCCAGCACGCCAAAGCCCTGTGCGTAGCCGGGCGAGCGGACGAAAGTCACCAAGCCTTGGCCATCGAAACGCTTGATCAAGCGACCCAAAGAAAGCGCAAGCCCATTGTCAGAGTCGAGTAGCACACGGCGAGGGTTCCGCTTCTTCCGCTGCCGCGCGGCAAGACTCGTCCAGTAGTCCGCGTGGACGAAGATCGACATCATGACCATCATCGCCCAGGAGAACGGTCCCAGCTGCACCATCGAGTCGATACCCAGGTGCAACGCTAAAATCAGCGCCCACGCCAACAGCCGGGCGCGTCGGAAGAACAGTGGTGTGAGGATGAGAGCGGGCAAGGCATACTCGATCGCTAGCGCGCTCCAGCTCATGCCCTTGATCGCCCAAAGTGGAAGGTGATGGCGGATCCAGCCCCCGAAGGGCGAGATCATGCGGTCCTGCTGCAGGAAGTAGTAGACCGCAGTACCGTCTTTCCAAGGTGGCCCGTTTTTGTGGACCGCGTTGAAGTAGTAGATGACCGCCCACTGCAGAAGCAGCGCGGTGGCAGCCAAGTTGACGACTGGCTTCGTCTCGAGCGTGGGACTCGAACGGTCGTTCAACGCCTCCACACTGGATTCGCGACGTTGCCTCAAGGAATCGAGCAGGGAATCCAGCGAGAAGCGCCGACCGAGCGGCAGGAACATGCTCCACACGGTGAGCAGGATGAGCACGACGTAGCCGCCGTTTTCCATCAGGATGCTGCGACTGCTGATGCTGCAGAGCAACACTGCGGACAGCACATGCATGAGTCGCGTGCGCCAGCCAATCCACAGGCAGAAGTAGATTGCCGCGTGGATCCAGAACAGCACCTTCACCTCGCCCGGTGTGCTGAACGCATGGTAGAGCGACCACAGGTGGTTGCTCATGGGGCGAAAGATGGCGAAGTGGTTCGGGAGCCAACCCTCGTTCGTGAAGTGGTCGACCAAGTCGGGATAGCGACGCAGCAAGTCGATCAGCAGGAGCGCTCCAAGGAGCCAGCGGAACAGCCCCAGCGACCGGGGGTCGACGGTGGCGTAGCGCTCCGCTAGCCCACGCCCGAAGCGGCGCCATAGCGGCACCCCCGCGTCGGGTGGTTCGCCATCAGCCGGCCCCGCCTTGCTGGTGGAGGGCCCGGCAGCCTCGTGCTGCCCTGAGTCGCTCTCATCCGAGTCGCTCTCATCCGAGTCGAGCTCATCCGAGTCGGGCTCATCCGAGTCGGGCTCGTCCGAGGCGCTCTCATCCGAGTCGAGCTCATCCGTGTCACGCTCATCGGAGTCGCCAGGATCGTCGGTCGGGCTTTCACCCTCGTCAGCCGAGTTCGGCGCCTGCTCCGGGTCGAGGCTTTCGTCGTCTTCGTGCGAGCTCACGGCTTACCCTGCTTGAGCCAAGGAGTGGCCAGGCTGTCTTTCACCAAACCGTGGGAGATCAGCTTCTGAGGTCGCCGCGGAACGCCGTGCTTCTGCCCGGGAGGAGGTGACTTGTCCTCGATCCACCACACGTCGAAAGCGACGAGCTTGTCCTTTGGATTGCCGGTTCGCTCGGGGTACTTCATCAGGAAGTCCTCGAGGTTCTTGCGGTGGTGCGAGTTCCCTCCGAAGCGGATCTTGTTCTCGTAGTCACACCAGAACTGGTTGTGGCCCCAGCCGGTTGGCGTATCCGGATTGAAGTCCGGCTCCTTGCCAGTCAGCGGATCGATCTTGCGGCCGTCCACGGTGCGAGCATCGACGACCACCGTCCCGTCGTCGTACGGGGGCTCAGGCGCGAACATCCGCCATCCCTGGTAGAGCCGCGGGTAATCAACGATTTCCTCCACCCACTGGGGACGCTTGATGCGGATCTTGCTGGTGATCCACGCGTTGTCGACCATCACCTGGCTACCCAAGATGACCAGCACGAAGAGCGCACCCACCTCGCGCAACGCACCGCCAAGCCGGCTCAGGCTCTCGCGCCACGGCTTCGGCTCCTCAGGCACGTTGGGCACCGCATGCCTCGCGACCCCGCAGGCGCCGAGCCCAAGCCACACGGAAATCTCAATCCGATTCGTGGCCACCTTGCGATAGAGCCAGCTCCCAAGGGCTGAAAACGGCGGTACCTTCAGCCACCACACGAGGGCAATCCCCAGCGGGAGCGCGCGCACGATCTCGAAAACGGCGCTCGCTTCCGTGCGGTAACTCCCGTCAGGCATGACGGCTACCACGCTCTGCTCGGTGACAGCTGGGTCGAGGCCTTGTGGGAGCTTATCGACGTCCCAGTTCTCCACGAAGGTCAAGCGCTGGAAAGGGTCGAGGCGTTTGAGGATTCGGCAAGTAAGCAAGCAGATCCCGCAATCCGCGTCGTAGATCACCGTTCGGCGCCGCTTCTCTTTCCCGAAGTAGCGTCCAACCGCTGCCCAGTCCTCGGCTCCCAGGAGCAAGATGAAGTAGCTCACCATCACGTACGAGAACGGTCCCAAGCGAGACATCGCCGCGATGTTGCCGTGCAGGCCGAAAGCCAGCAGGAATGCCAGACGGCGGAACCACTTCTGGCCAAAGGGGATGAGCAGGATCCCCGCGAGCGTGCCTTCCACCACCAGTGTGGTGTAGGTCAGCACACGCAACACGCCGAAAGGCACGTTGTTCCTCACCCAAACCCCGAAATCCGTGATGATGCGGTCCTGGTAGACGAACCAGTGCAGCGCCGAGCCGTCTTGCCAGCCGTGCCCGCTCTTGTGCACGGTGTTGAAGAAGTAGATCACACTCCACTGCAGAATCAGGGCGAAGAACGCCAGGCGATACACCGGCAGATTCACGCTTTCATCCGCGCTGCGGTCGTTGAGCTCCTCGGCATTGCGCTCCTTGAAGCGCTTCATCGACTTGCGGACAGCGTCCAGCGAGAGACGATTTCCGAGCGGCAAAAACAGCGTCCAGATCGTGATGATGTTGACCACCACGGTCCCACCGTTCTCGACGAACAGGTTTCTTGCATTCAAGCTGGTGATGCAAATCGCGGAAAGGATGTGGAAGAGCTTCGTGCGGTACCCCAGGAGGAAGCACACGAAGACAATCAGCGTGATCCCGAACGCGACGCTGACCTCACCGTACGTGCTGAACGCGTGGTAGAGAGAGAAGACATGACGCCCCATCGGGGCGAACAGCGAGTAGTGATTCGGGTAGATACCGTCGTTCGTGTAGAAGGCGTCCGCGTTCGCCCAACGCCGCAGTAGGTCGACGCTGAGGATCACACCCAGCACGATGCGGAACACACCCAGCCAGCGAGGATCGGCTTTGAGGTAGTGCTCGGCGAACCAGCCCGGCCCGGACGCCTTGGCCGGCTTGCCCTCCGTTGCTGCCTCCACGTGCTCGCTAGACTGGGTCTCTTCGGGAGTATCCTCAGTCTCCTGGGCGTCGTCCGCTTCGCCAGTGTCGGGCACGTCGACGTCGGCCTTGCGCCGCTTCTTCCGGCGCTTCTTGCGGCGGACAGGAGCGGCTCCACCCGTGTCCGCGTCGGGTTCGGAGGCGCGTTCCCCTGACGCGAGGCCGGAGCTTGCTGAAGCAACACTTTCCCCGGCGTCTGAATCGCGGTCTTCGCTAGGGGGATCGGAGTCTCGATCGGTCGAGTCTGTCATTGGAGCAGGGGCACTCTAGTCAAGGCGGGGTTCTTGGGGGGTGCGAATTGTTTCAATCACGGCTCGCCTACCTCCGCAGCGTTTGCGCAGTTTTTCGGCGGCTCTGTCGCAGTCGCCGCCGAGCGGGGTGGCTGTGAGTAGTGGATCCGGTTTCGAATGCGAAGCGCAGCAAGGCGCCGTGAGCGAAACTTCCGGCAACGGAAATCGCCAGGGAGCTGTGCACGGTCCGTGCCCTCACATTGCGCGCCCCCCAAGCGCTCGCGAGGACACTCCGGGTCGTGCGCCCAAGCGCCTTTAGGCGCTCCACAGCGACAGCTCGAACTGCGTGCTGTCGCGGACCTGGAGTGAGAGGCAAACGCCACGCTGGCAAGCGACGCCGCCCAGGCAAACAAGGACCGCCGACTGCGGACCCCAAGGCCGAGGTAGGACTCGCAGTGTCGGTGTATGGCGCAGGCTGGCGCAACCCCCCGTCCCTGCATCGGGCGCATTGGCGGCAATCCCCGGGCGGTAGTAGGCGGGAGTGTAGTAGATTCAGAGTATTGCGCTGGATTCCGTCTCCTCGTCCGCCTACCGACGCACAGCGCCGCGCCTCCCCATGAGCTCGCGCCAATACCAGGCGGCCGTCCGCCTCGCGCTCGACTTGCAGCCGCCCTGACTTTGCGGCCGAAACCCAGCTTTCCTCCACAGAAAGCACTGCGGATTACGCGACCAAAAGCGGCAAGCACCTGTACAGTGTCGTTTAGGGGTCCCGGGTCCAGCTACCCCGAGCCTCCTCGCGCAAGGCGAACTCCAAGGCCTCTCGAGAACTCCTCAATCCCACCCACCGCTCCCCTGCCCAAACTCCCCAGCGAACGATGAACGTTGCCTGCGAAAAGTGCTCTGCCAAGTACGCGGTGCCCGACTCCAAGGTCAAAGGCCGCAAGGTCCGTATCACCTGCAAGCGGTGCGGTGCTCCGATCGTGGTCGACGGACGGGCTTTAGCTGGAGACAAATCCGCAGAGAAACCCTCGCCAGCGAAAGCAGCCGCGAAGCCTGCTGCCAAGATCGAGCCCGCGAAGCCACAGGCGGCCGCCGCCAAACCCAAGGCCGAGTCGGTCAAGCCCGCGGACGCGCCCAAGCCGGCAGCAAGTGCGAAACCGATTCGCCCGGAAACGCCACCCACGGCCATCGCCACCGCGGTCAGCAAGCCGCCGACGGCGAAGTCGACGATGCTCGGCGGCCTGAGCGCCCCCAGCGGACCAAGCCCAGCGGCGCCGAAGCCCCTGACTGGACTCGGACCGAAGCCGGCCCAACGCACCATGCTGGGCGGCGTCACCGCTCCGCGCCCCGCAACCCCCATCGCCTCCAAGGCGGCCGTCAAGCAAACCTTGATGGGAGGCCTGAGTCCCGCATTCGGCGCCGCACCCGCCCCGCGGGACGCGGGACCCACCGCCTCGAGCGCGGCTGAGGGGGAGCGCGAGTGGACCGTGGCGGTGACCGACGAAGACCACTACGAAATGAACACCGACGAGGTCGTTCAGGCGTTTGCGCAGGGAAACATCGACGAGGAGACGTTCATCTGGAAGGAAGGGATGGACGACTGGCTCACCCCCTTCGAGGTCCCAGGCATCGCAGCGGCTTTGCGGAAAGCCGGGCAGCGCCCCAAGGGGGAAAACCCCATGGCGTTCGATGATGCCACGCGAGTGGGCCCATCCCCGATGGACAAGAAGCCGGTGGTGGCCCCGACGCCGAAGCCTGGTGAGACTCAAGGGGTATGGAAGGAGCCCGGCGACTGGAAGCCCATGGCGGCTCCAGGAATGGACCTCGCTTTCGACGACGTCACGGTGGCCATGGCCGCCCCACAAAGCCGGCAGTTGCTCGAGGAGACTCGAGATCTGATTGCTGCGAAGCAGCAGGACGATGATGAAGACCTGACGATTCAGGGCGAGTCTCCGCTGCTCGAACAAATCCGCGCGGAAGCACGTCTCAAGGAAGGGCTGAAGACCGTACCACCTCCGGCGCCAGCCGTTGGCACGCCCTACGCACCACCGCCCGTTGAACCCAAGATCCCCACGGCACCGGTCCCGGGCCCCTCCGCGTCTCCCACGCCCGCGCCCAGCGTCTCACCCGTGCCGAGCCCCGTCGCCTCACCAGTCCCCTCCCCTGCCAGTCCGGGGGCCCCACGGGTGACAGCCTCCGCACCTGTGGCAGAGCAGGACCCGGTCAGCGTCGCGGCGGACTCTGGGGCTTCGGATGCTGTAGGTCCGGACGCGTTGGCTCCGGAGTCTGGGATGCCGGTCAGCGTGGAAGTCGACGGCGTCGACGATCTCCTTGGAGGAGACACCTCGAAGCCGAGGGACGACGCGGGAGACGAGTCGAAGACCGGCGAACGAAACGAGACGTCGGTCTTGTTCTCCCTCGATGCCATCGGCCCGAACGCCGGCCAGCCGAAACCGAAACCCGCGAAGATGAAGTCAACCCTGCTGGGGATGGCTCCGCCGCCCCCGCCGCGGCCGGCACATCTGTCGAACCCGGGAATCGAAGCCGGCGACGCGGGGCTCTCCGAGGACGTTGCCGTGGGGATCTCCGCGAGTTCACCGGATCTCGGCAGCTCAAGCTCCCCCGACCTCGGCGCGGCGCCTGGACTCGGCAGCTCTCCAGACCTGAGCGGTGGTCTGAGTTCACCCGATCTCTCAGCGAGTCCCGGGCTTTCCTCGGGTCCCGAACTGACCGCCCCCCTCGACGGGCCGGATCCCATGCTGTCTCCGCCGGTGAGCGCTGGACCGGTCTCCGACTTCAGCCCGCCAAAGAAGTCGGGTGGCGGTCTGTGGGTCGCCCTTTTGCTGCTTCTGCTATTGCTCGGCGGCGGCGCGGCCTACGCGTACACCCAGGGCCTCGGCCCTTTCGCCAAGCCAGTTTCCACTTCCGCGCCGGCGAATACTGGGAGCTTGGCACCCGCAGGTCAGCCCACCAACGAGCCCACCCCGACCGCCGAGCCCGCGGATACGGCCCCTCCGAGCGACTCGGCAAGCGATTCCGCCAGCGCGGCGCCGACCGATTCGCCGCCGCCCGCGGCGGGGACGGCTCAGAAGCTGCAGACCAAGCCGGACGAGAAGACCGACGAAAAGGCCAACGAGAAGACCGAGGAAAAACCCGACGAGAAGACCGACGAAAAGGCCAACGAGAAGACCGAGGAAAAACCCGACGAGAAAGCCGAAGAGAAGCCGGACACCGCGGGCGCGCCCTTTGACGAGGTGGCCGCGCGCAACGCGTTGGCCTCGGCTGCGGGCTCCGCCTCGAGCTGCAAGAAGGCGGATGGCCCGACGGGTCAGGGCCGAGCTATCGTAACGTTTGCCCCAAGTGGGCGCGTGACGTCTGCGGTCATCACCGGCGCTTTCGCGGGGACGACCGTGGGCGGTTGCATCGCCAGGGTTTTCCGCGGGGCAACTGTCCCGGCGTTCTCAGGCGGCCCCAAGACGGTCTCGAAGACCTTCAGCGTCGAATAGCCGCTGCCGCGGCGGAGAGCGCACCGGAAGCGCAGCCCAAACGAAGCCAGGGGCCGGGATCGGCGGGCGTCCTAACCGGCGAGCCAACCGGCTCAGGCAGCCAGTACTCGCCGCAACCCCTCCGCCAAACCGCCCGTCAAGCCCGGTTCCTGGCGAGGCTTGGGCGAGAACCGGAGCGGAACATACTCGAGTATTTGAGCACCGGAAGCGCAGCCCAAACGAAGCCAGGGGCCGGGATCGGCGGGCGTCCTAACCGGCGAGCCAACCGGCTCAGGCAGCCAGTACTCGCCGCAACCCCTCCGCCAAACCGCCCGTCAAGCCCGGTTCCTGGCGAGGCTTGGGCGAGAACCGGAGCGGAACATACTCGAGTATTTGAGCACCGGAAGCGCAGCCCAAACGAAGCCAGGGGCCGGGATCGGCGGGCGTCCTAACCGGCGAGCCAACCGGCTCAGGCAGCCAGTACTCGCCGCAACCCCTCCGCCAAACCGCCCGTCAAGCCCGGTTCCTGGCGAGGCTTGGGCGAGAACCGGAGCGGAACATACTCGAGTATTTGAGCACCGGAAGCGCAGCCCAAACGAAGCCAGGGGCCGGGATCGGCGGGCGTCCTAACCGGCGAGCCAACCGGCTCAGGCAGCGAGTACGCTTTTCAGTGAGTTGAAGAGCGCCCTCACCCCCAAGAAACGCTCGTCAGGATTGGCAGCTAACGCCTGTTGCACCCAGAAGTCGATGCCCGGGTTTAGATCCGTGCGGAGCTGATGCAGACTTGGGCGCTCCCCTTCGGTGACCGCCACGAGCAGCGCCCCGAGGTTCTTGCTGTCGAACGGAGGCTGCCCCGTGAGGCAGCGGAAGACGATTGCACCAAGCGCGTAGACATCGACCCGCCCGTCAATCTTGCCGCCTTTCCAGGTTTCGGGCGCGATGTAAGTCGGCGAGCCAGCGATTGTCCCGTCGGCTGTGAAGCCTCGCATGCGCACGAACTTGGCGAACCCGAAGTCCAGCACCCGCACGCCGCCGCCGTGGGCGTCGTCGATCAAGAAGATGTTTCCGGGCTTGAGGTCGCGGTGGACGATACCCAGCTGATGGGCGCGCTCGAGCGTGGACACGACGGGTCCCAGCATCTCCAACAGGGCTTGGGCCGGCATGCGCTGTCCACGCTTATCGAGCTGGGTGAGCAAGTCGTCGAGCTCGAGGCCATAGAGACGCTCCATGACCAGACACAGCGCGCCATCCGGGGACCACACCTGATCCAAGACGCGCACCGCAGCGGTGCCCGTGAGCTGAGTCATGGCCCGTCCTTCACGGAACATTCGCTCGCGGAAATCCGGGTCCTTGGTCAGTGTGTCGTTCAGCACCTTGATCGCAACCAAGTCGCCGTAGCGCTGGTCCTGAGCCTCGTACACGACGCCTTGCCCGCCGCGGCCAAGCACCTGCAACAGACGGTAGCGGTCCCCTACCGTCTGCCCACTTCGATCCCAGTTGCTGTGTCCCCCGGTGCTGCGCATCGGAACCTGTTCTTTTATCACGCGCACTCCTCCATCCGCGATGGTGAGTGGGGACAAGCGCACAGAGTTTCATCGCTTCACTCATCGGCGTGCGGATTCTTCCCGCGCGGCTTTTCCGGCGGTGTTGTTGGCAGCGGATTCTTCGAGGCAGACGGCACGCGCTCGGAAACGGCTAGGATCTGCGTCATCTGCCACGCCTGCGGACGGTGTGCGATAGTATCCCGGCGATGCCCGTCAGCGACTCCAGCGCAGAACACCCTGCGGGTGATTCCGCGCCGATGGCGGGTGAGTTCTCCAGCGCGGGTCGCTCGGCTCTCGGCACCGGCGCACTGCCCGTGGCGCCGCCGAGTTCACGGGCGGAACCGGGTAGCTCACGCACCTCGCCGCGGCTCCGGCAGCTGATTCGAAGCTCTTGGCTGGATCGGCTGCGCGCAAGCAAGCCCGTGGGCTGGCGGGGCGGGCTCCTGCTGCTCACCTTCGTCGCAGGTTTCATCGCGCTCTCGAGCGGCGTGGAACTGACGGATCGGCCCGGGGTCTCGAGTGCGGGCGTCCTGACTCGTCTGTACTACGCGATTGGGCTGTTCGTGTTGGGCGGGCTGGATCTCGGAATGCCACGCGGCGGGCCTGCCTGGGGACAAGACCTCCTGTGGCTGGTGTACTTCGTCGCGCCAGCCATCACTGCCAGCGCCGTCATCGAGGGCGTCCTGAAGGTCCTCGAGCCTCAGTCTTGGCGCCTCAGAAGACTCCGCGGGCATGTGGTGATCAGCGGCTCGAGCCGCCTCGCAATGCTCTATCTGAAGCGGTTGCGAAAACTGGAACCGCGAGTGCCGGTGGTGGTGGTGGACCCACGCATCGGGGAATCGCTCTCGGATCAGGCGCGAGAAATATACCGCGCGGAAATTGTACAGGGCGACATCTCGAGCAGCGCAGTGCTAGCGCGCATCCGCCTTGACCGCGCCGCGCGGGTGGTGCTGCTCAGCGACAACGATTTCTCGAACCTCGACGCGGCAACGCGGGTGCTGAACCTGGCGCCAGGGCTGGAAGGCCGCATCATCGTTCACGTCTCCGACCTGCGCTTCATGCTGGGGATGGCCCACACGCTAGTGGCCCGCACCTGCGCGACGTTCAATGCCCACCAGATCGCCGCCCGTCACCTGGTCGAGACGCGCATGCTGAAGCACTTCAAGCAAACGCTTCCCCGAGATCGCGTGGTGCTGGCAGGCTTCGGACGCTTTGGGCAGACCGTGCTCGAAGAGCTGCAACAACGCGCGCCGAAGAGCTTCGATCGCTGCCTGATCGTGGACACCAACGCCGAGCGTGCCTGCAGTGAATTCGCAGAGCAGGTTGGCTTTACCGAAGGCTACGAGCGCTCGGTAGTCGAGGGTGACATCAAGGATCCCCGACTTTGGCGCGGCTTGGAGGAGAGCCACCAGCTCTCGCTGTGTCAGCCAGTGATTATCGTTGGCTCAGGCGACGACGCGACCAACCTGCGAGCCGCCATCTGGCTGAAGCAGCGCTGGCCCAGCGCACTGGTGATCGCACGCAGCTTTCGCGCGTCGCTATTCGCCGAAGAGGTGTCTCGAGAGAGTGGCTTCGAGATGGTCAGCGTAGCCGACCTATTGCTCGCCAGCATGCCGGAGAGCTGGTTCGCGGTGCGCGGGGAATCACAGCGCGATCTCGCGGCGTGACTAGCGCCGCGGACTCCACTCCACATCCAGGCGCACACTCCCCTTGCCCAGCTCACCGATGTCCAGGTGCGTCTCCCCACGAACCTCGGAGATGTCGAACACCGCAGCCGCCGCGCCCCACCACGCCAAGGAGAATGCCTCGCTCTTGCCGAGCAAGGCGGGCATTTTCCTCACAGTAATGATAGCGCTCCCGCGAGAGTCGAGCTCGGCCCCCTCGACGGTCATCTCCCCACAGCCGCGAGCCACGAGATCATGGACTCGCGGTGCCATCCGCAGGTAGCCGAGAGTACCTCCGCCATACAGGGCGCGGGCGCCAAGGCGCACCGGCTTGAGCAACGAGCGCCCGAAAGCCTCGAGCATGAAAGAGTGCCAAAACTGCTGTGTTTGCGCGTTGCCGAGGGCGCTCAGCAGGCCTTCCGAGACGGCGACTTGCACCTCGGCGTCGATCCAAGCCAAGAGCGGCGCGTCCCGCACGACCCGCCGCGTGTCACCAACCGCCGCCCACACCGCGGCGCGCTGCGCGTCGGGGAGCTGCTTTGCATGGGCCATGGTGAGTTTCGGCCAGCTCGCTCGCACTTGGGGCATTCTGCGCTCGGAGCGTACCAGGTGGCTTCAGAACTGCCAGGGGTCCACTCCAGGCTTCGGCGCCAGAATCACTTGTGAATGTGGACTAGGGTGCCGTCCTCGAAGGATTCACCCGCGTAGGCGGCGTGCCAGTGCTCGGGAACCTTGGGTGTCGCCCACTGGAAGACGAAGCGCGCGTCGATCGGCGCCACGTTGACGCAGCCGTGAGACCGCGAGCGGCCGAAGTCGTCGTGCCAGTACGCTCCGTGAATCGCGTAGCCTCCCTTGAAGTACATGACCCACGGTACGTCGCGCAGCTCGAACTCGTGGTCGGCGACGTTGGAGTCCATCGTCGTGGTCACGTGCTTTTGATAGATGTTGAAGGTGCCACGCGGCGTGCTCAGGGTCTTCTTCGGATCGCCCAAGCCATCGCGACCTGTGGAGACCAGGGTCGCGTAGATCGGCTTGTCACCCTCCCACAGCACCAGCGTCTGACTGACGATCGAGATGTCGATCCACTTGCGGCCCTTGCGTGCCCAGCTCGGCAGGCTACGGGGCTTCGCAGCCGTCTTCAGGTCCTCGGATCGCAGCCAGCGTCCGTTGCGAGCCTCCACCATGCGCACGCCTTGGATGCGCTCCACCTTCCCGCTGAGCGCGATGTACTCGCGCCAGCCAAGGCGCTCGCCCCTCTCCAGCTTCCCGCCCTTCACGTCCCACCAAGTGGCGCCCGCCTTACGGGCGAAGGCCACCGGTAGCCCGACGCTCGAGATGTCGTAGCCGTGGAACGGCGAACCGCTATCCGCCTTGAGCTTATCCGCAGGGATCAAGCGCGCGTCGGTGCTGATCGCATAGCGGCGCTCGGTCTCCCCTTCGCCGGCGACGAAGGTCCCGATCAACGCGACACCAGCGTGCCGCCGGACGCGGTCCGCGATGACCGCGTAGTCCGGCGCCTTGAAGTGACTGATGTTCGGGATCTTGCGATCGCCCTGGAGCCACCACGGTGCCTCGTCGTGACCGTCTCCGCCGTAGCGTTCGCTCATGTCCATGGGCGTGGCGTGGTCCGGTATCGCCCCAATCGCGACGCCCTTCTCGTCCAGAGGCACGTCGTTGGCGCCGACGTCCAGCGCGTCCCACTTCTCGTGCAGCTTGCGATAGCTTCGCAGGTGGCGCGCGAGGCGCATTTCGTACTCGAACATCTGCTGCTTGCTCGGCACGCGGAGGTAGTTCGGCGCGATGGACCGCAGGAATGCGTAGGCGTAAGGCATCGGGCGCTTCTGATTCGGTTCGACCTGTAGGGCGCGCGCGATGGGATGCTCGAGGTTGGTGGTCGCGGAGTCCTTGTCGGCACACACGAACCCAACGGGACGAACCGCGTACCACCCGCCCTTACAGTCGCGCTTGGTCACCGGATCCTTCGAGCGCGCAACCCGCGCCCCTGCCCGCAGGTAGCCAATCGCGGTCGCGCTGCGACTCGGCTTTGCGTAGACAGGAGTCAGCATGGAGATCGGCGCGAGCTTGGGGTTGTCCGCCGCTGGAACCGGCACTTGAGACCAGTCTTCCTCCGCAGGTAGCTCAGCGCCGCCGTTCTCCGCCTTGACCTTGCTGAGCCCTGGGTCCTTCTTTCCGCTGCTCTCTCCCCCCCCGAAAAAATCCGGTCCGCTGCAGGCAAGCAGTGCCGCGCTGGCCAGGATGGGGGCGAGGTAGCGCACGTGGGTAGTTACTCGGCTCATGGGGTCCACATGCACAACCCCGAGGATTTGGGCCAAAAAACTGAAGTTTTCAGCCGAGTTTTGGGAGCCGTGCGCCGCCGAGGGGCGCGGCCTAGCGGGAAGAGACCGGGTCCGGCTTGGGCTCGACGTGTGAGAGTCGCCCGTCTCGGGCCTCGTCAGGGATCAGCTGGCGCAGCTGCCAAGCGTGGAGAAACAAGCTGCGCTCGGCCGCGACGAACGCGTCCACGCTGCGCAAGGCGAGCTGATAGGCAACGACCATCACGAAGACGTGGAAGACCAGGAGCCCGAACACCACGAGTCCCCCGCTCATCTCGACCGCCCAGGGCGTGATGTGCAGACCGTGAGAGTCCAGCGTTACGGAGCGGGGCAGAACACCCGAAAACTCGAGCGCGACCGGGATCAGCACGGCGCCTATCGCGAGCACCAACACGATCCAACGCAGGGTCGCATCGGATCGCAGAGACATCAGGTACACGAGGAACGCCATCATGCCGAGGGTTGGCAACACGACGAAGGGCCCGAACAGCACGCTGGTCGCAGAGATCGACAAGAACGTCAGCGTGAGTCCGACCGCCCCGTGCCAAGTGTCGAGGCGCGGACGCTGGGTCATGAACACGGACCACCCCACGGAGACCGCCATCGTTCCCATCAAGATCGCCACCGCGAGCCAGCTCTTTACCCCGGAGTAGAGCAAGAACGGCAAAACCAACAACCACCCAGCGTATGCCATCGCTGTATTCCGCGCGGAATGTTTTCGGTCGCGCTGCAGGATCTGGTCGATTTCCGCCTGAGCCTCCGGGGGCATGTGGCGAGGCGGATCCGCCAGCAAGCTGATCAGCGTCGCTAGGGCGCCTTGATGCGTGGGCTGCAGCGCCAGCGCGGCGTTCACCTCCCGCAGCGCTCGGGACCGCTCCGCCGAGCCGCGCTCGGCGTCGTCCTCTAGCGCGCTCTTGGTGAGAGCTACTTGCGCCGACTGGGCGTGCACGTTGGCGAGCGCTGTGCGGCGCTCGTCGTCGCGGGCACCATCTAGGAACTGTTCAATCGCTTCGTGAAGCTCACGGGCCTCGGGGCGCTCCGCAGGGTCGAGCGCCGTGGTGCGCTGACAGATATCGTCCAGTTCCCTAGGGATCTTACGATTGGGAGCGCGCGCGCTAGGGCGCCCAGCGGTGCCCATCAACGTGGAGGTAAAAATCTCGTCGATGGTGTGGCCGCGGTGCATCTGCTGGAACGTGACGAGCTCGAACAAGATCGCACCGAGAGCGTAGATGTCTGCCTTGAAATCGACGGAGCCGGCGCCACGGATCTGCTCCGGGGGCATGTAGCCTGGACTGCCGAGTACGCTCCCCGCCTTGGTTTGAGGATCGTCAGAGGCAGGCAAGAGCACGCGACCACCGGTCGGCTCTTCGACCTCGGGGAGCTTTGCCAGCCCCCAGTCGAGCACGATGACCTCACCGAAGTCACCGAGCATGATGTTGGCTGGCTTGAGGTCGCGATGCACCACGCCTCGGGAATGCGCATAAGCGACCGCCAGGCACACGCTGCTGAAGGCGGTCAGCAAGCGGCGCCGGGAGTAGCGCTCGATCATCTCCGGATCCCCTGCACGGATCCCTGCCAAGATCCGCTCCAAGGTGAGCCCGTTGACGCGCTTCATGGTGAAGTACGCCGTCGTGCCGGTGCTCCCCAGATCGTACACGGGCACGATGCTCGGGTGCTCGAGCTGTCCCTGGACCCGCGCTTCACGGAAGAAGCGCGCGCGCAGACTCGCCCGCTGCCCCATATCCTCGCGGATCACTTTCATGGCCACGTCTCGGCCAATGCGGTGATCGCTGCACAGGTGAACCACGCCCATGCCGCCTTCCCCCAGCACGTCGACGAGGTCGTAGCGCTCCTCGAACCCTTCGTCGGTCGGCGGCTCCGGGTTCGGGTCGACCGGGTTCACCTCGGTGCGCAGCGTGGGTGACGACTTCCAGGTGTCGACGTCCTTCACTATCGTGACGGCATCATCGCTGAACCCCGCGGACCCGCGGTCTCGATCGAAAGGCGGCTTCACCAGTCAGACATCGTACACCGGCGAGGCCAAGGTTGGCCTGGTTCCAGGCTACCAAGTCCGCCGCGGCAAGCGCGTCACGCGGCCCCGCTGGCTGAATTCCTCCACTTGCTCGGCACGCATCACATACGTTTCGCTGGTCAGCACGCGATCTCCCGCCTCCAGGGCTACGGAGATGATCCGGCGTTGATAGAGCTGTGGCACGTCTTCGAAGCGATCCAGGCGCGCTAGCAGGACTTCGCCGATTTCGAACACTTCACCCGTGATGTACCCGGGTCCGGCGCTTGGATCCGGCGTCGCCAACCAGCCGGGCTGCGCCGACGGAAAGACCAACGCGGGGTAGTCGTCGACCTGAAACAACCACGCGGGATCGAGGGTGCGCGCAGCACCCAGGAAGTGCGCACCGCTCAGCTCATCCGCGTGTTGGTAGCCACGCTTGAGCGAACCATAGACGAAGAGCCTCATGGCGTGAGCCTCTGGGGTTGGAGCCAGGCCTTGCGTCCCTGAGTGTCTCGCACGACCGCGCGCACATAACCTTCGTCTCCCCGGGGATCGTACTCGGCGGTCGCCCCAGCGACCTTTCGGAGCAGCTTGCCGCCGCTGCCGATGAAGCGCGTCTCATACTGCTCACCTTCGCTCGCTTTGATTTCCACGCGCCAATGCTTCGGATCCCGCTCCAGCGTGTTCAGCTCCACACCGCTCGAAGCATAGAAGTCGCCCCGCTCGAGCGCCCCGCGAATGCTGGCCTCGTTGGGCTCTGCGTACACTTGCACCCAGCCGCGGTCGCCGGTGTACGCGCTCTTCATCTGCTTGCGACGCGCGTCGGCCTCCGAGAAGTGGTGTGCGTCGTCGGTCGCGACGCCGTAGACCACTAGACCTTCCGCTAGCACCGCATCCCACAGCGACTCGGCGTGGGTCTCGGCGCGCTCATGCCCGCCTGGATGCTGCGAGTCGAGGGCCGCGTTCGACACCTCGAAGAACTTCGCTCCCCCACGCACCAGGCGCGCGAGCAGCCGCGCATCCACCGCGAAGTGAAAGTTTGGATGCATGATCATCCCCATCCCGCCGAGCTTCTCCGCCAACCCCAACTGGGCGTCGTAGGCGGCGAAGCGCCCCGCCTGAAACGGTAACTTCAGCTCCTGCGCGTCGCTGACTCCGTGGAGAAACACCGCACCCGTGTGGAAAAGACAGCGGAAGCCAGGGGAAGCCGCCGGCTCGCACTCCGTCGCATTCTGAGTCAGCTCCGCCCCGGCGAAGACCAGCAAATCATCCGATGGCGACGGAGCAATCGTCACCCGATTGTGATCGGTTATGGAGACGAAGCGGTACCCGTGTTCTGCATAGAACTTCAGCACCTCTTCGGCGGGCTCTCGCGCGTCGTAGGAGCCGGCGCTGTGCACATGCAGCTGCCCCTTCAGAAACGCCGCAGCGGCACCTTCGACAGGCGAGCTGGCCGCCGCGGCGGCATCCGCCGTGTGTTCCGTCGCAGGAACGGACGTTTTTTTAGGGGGTGAGGCGCTCCAGGTGCCACCTGGCTCAGGCGCAGTCGACGCGTGCGTCGGCGCCCCAACCGTTGGCTCCGCCCCCCCGCAGCCCACAGCAATCAACGCAACCGTAGTGACTATCCACCTCACGATTGGAGGGGCTAGCAAGATCGGCGGAAGACGGCCAAACCCCGAGCGTATGAGGCGATGAGGCGCTGATGGAGCGCGCGAAGCATGCCCAAGTGCGGTTTGCTCTGCGAGCAAGCGCGCCAAGACTCCGAATACTGATATGCTCCGCCTCGTCTCACGGCGTGCTCAAACCGCAAACGTGCGGGTGCGAAGGGGAAACTTCATGAGAATTCAGCTTCTGTGTATTGGATTGGCTGCAAGCGTTGGCTTGGCCGGGTGCATCATCGAGAACACGCCCGCAAACAGCGCGCCTCCAGCTGCAACGGCCACCAGCACGGCCACCGCAACCGCCACGGCCGAAACGACGGCCACCACCACGGCCACGGCCACGGTCGATCCGACGGCCACCGCCACCGCTGAGCCCACGGCCACCACGCCGGCTCGCGGGTTCGGTGCTCGCCCGGCGCCAACTCCAGCGCCGTCGGGGACCTGAGTCCCTAGCTTTTCGAAATCGATCGCGAGGCTGCGGAAACGCAGCCTCGCTCGATTTTGCGCCCAGCAAGCGGGACTCAAGGCGCCGAAGGACGGCCCAAAAACCGTTGGAGATTCAATAGTTCGCTGTTCCGGGAGGCGACGACAACCAAATTGTCCAACAAACTTGGTTGATTGTTGGACAATTCGTCGCTAAACGGCCGGTGTGGCAGCAGTCGCACGGGGAGCGACGCGAGGCCGAGAGGTCAAGCGTGGAGGGGGTCGAGGGGCTGGTAAGTCCGGCGGCACCCTGGCTGAGCAAGTCGCCGAACAGCTCAAGCGGGAGATCCTGAGTGGCGCGTACGCCCCGGGAGACAAGCTGAAGCCCGAGCTGACGCTAGCGGAAGAGCTCGGCGTGAACCGCTTTACCGTGCGGGAAGCAATGCATCAGCTCGAACAGCTGCGGCTGATCGAGCGGCGGCCCGGCGCTGGCACCCTGGTGCTCGACTACTCACAGAATGCGTCGGTCGACGTCATTGAGTACCTGGTGTTGAGCGAGGACGGGGTGGTCAACACCACGGTGCTCGACAATTTGCTCGAGACCGCGCTGATGCTCAGCGCCGACTTGGCAGCATTGGCGGCCGAACGCCGCACGGAAACGGATCTGCGCATCCTGGACAGCGTCGTGTCCAAGATGCGCGGTGAGAGCACACTGAGTCGCCTGTTGTGGCTCGACTTCGATTTTCACTGGGCACTCGCGGGCGCCGCCAAAAATCTCGTCCCGCGGCTGCTCATGAACAGCGTCAGGGGATTGCTGAAAAAGTACGCGCATCTCCTGGAAACGCTTTGGGTTTCCCCAAGCTCCATTGGAGACGGCTACGTTCACGTAGTGGCTGCAATCCGCGCCGGAGACGCCGAGCGCGCGCGAGCGCTCGTGAAGTGGATTTGGACGAGTCGTCATCAACGCTTCGTCGAGGCGGTTCGAGAGATGAGCGGCACCCCATAGCTCCTCCGGCGCTCAGGCGCCGGTCGAACGGTTCGTGGTCTCTGGCCACGACCCAAACTCCGCGCCCTTGCGGGCGCACACAAGCAAGCAATCGCGTCGCTTGGCGCGAACGAGAAAGTAGGGAGATACCATGGCAACTGCAGCAGAGAAGATGGCCGATGCGGGCGAGAAGATTGGCGCGAACAAGGAGAAGGCCGCAGAGATCGGCGCAACGTACAAGTTCGTCCTGGACGGCGACGGCGGCGGCACCTGGATCATCAACCTCAAGGACAACCCCGGCGTGACCGAGGGCGAGGGCGACGCGATGTGCACCATCAAGATGGCGGCCAGCGACTACGTCGACATGGTTGAGGGCAAGGCCAACGGTCAGCAGCTGTTCTTCACGGGCAAGCTCAAGATCGAGGGCGACATGGGCCTCGCCATGAAGCTCCAGAAGTTCACCGAAATGCTCAAGTAGAACCGGTCAGGCGTCGGACGCAGTTCGCCCCTGGGAGGGGCATAACCGACGCCAAACCGAGAGCCGCGAGCCTTCACCGATTCGGTGAAGGCTCGCTGCGCTTTTGTGGCCCGTACGCGCCCCCCACGACGACGCAAATCACCTGCCCCCAGGCACGCACACTCTCGTGTATTCTGACCGCACTTCGTGGCTCACAAGACTCCTCCACAGTTCGACCGCAACAACCTCTCTCCAGAAGAGCGCGCCAAGGGGCGCTTCGAGACCGTCCGGCTCCAGCCCGAAGACGCCAAGGCGCCAAAGAAGCGCCGCCGCACCGCACGCACCGAAGTGTCGGCTCAGGACCTGGGCGCGTTGCCCGACGGCAACAAGCCCGACGTCGAGGAGGTCACCGCTGTGTTCCCTCCCGCGGCTGAGGCGCTCGACGGCACGGATCCCCCCCCAGGGCGCCGCACCCCCGCGCGTCCCTTGAAGGCTCCAGATTTCGGCGGGGACTTGCCGCGAAATGCCCCTGGCTGGATGCGACGCGCGCGACGCATGGCCCTCGCGCTGGAAGCGGCCATTCGAGCGCAGAACGTCAGTGACACGACAGAAGCGTGCATCGAACGCGCGTGGGCCGCGTGGGAACTCAACGGCTCGAGCGACGCGGAGATCGCTCACGTGAGCCACATCGCCCAGCGCGCCCACGCGGCGATCCGAAACACACCGCGCGCCGAGCTGGCGGAGGCTGTGAACGACTGCGCCGAAGTCCTGTGGAACGCGTTGCCCGCGCATGTGCTGCGAAGTGCGACGTTTGAGCAGGTTGTAGAAGTCGTGCGCGGTATGAAGGCCGAAGCCGATCCGTGGACCGCAGTGCTCGACGCGACGTGCTCGCTGCTGGGCTGGACGGGTACCTCCCGCGCTCACGCGGCACAAGCCATCCGGATCGCGGTGCTCGATCATCCACCGAGCTCTTCCACTCCAGAGATTGGCCTGAGATAGGCGACTTTTTCGGGTTATGGTGAAGACTGCCTGAGTCGCTCAGGTAGCCACCATGGACACCCCGCGCTCACACCTATTCGACACCGCACGCATGTTCGGCGATGAGGACGACGAGCGCGAGTCCGGCCGCTCACTCCTCGAGACCGCGTTCACGCGGCCGGATGAGGAGCTACTTCAGCTCTCCCAACGCACGGAAACGCCCATCGCGCCGCCATCGGAGGATCCGATCTCGGTGCCGAACGACGACTTCGACGGAGTGCACGCCCTGCCCCGTCTACCGATCGACGCGCCCGAGTGGATGCTCCAGGCCCGTCAGCTATCCGTGCGCCTCGAACGCGCGATTGCCAAAGGCCGCGCCAGCCACACTGCGCAGCTCCGGATTCAGCGCGCCGCCCTCGCCTATTCGGCGCTCGAAAACTCCAACGCACGCATCGTCCGGGTGGCTCATATGGTGCGCCGCGCGCATCGCGCCATTCGTGAGACCCAGCGCCCAGTGCTGGAGCCTGCGATCAGGGATTGTGCGGAGATCCTCTACGGAGGCCTCTCCACCCGGCTGCGCCAGGTGACGCCCTTTGAAGCCGTGCTCGAGATCGTGCGTCAGCTGTACGCGGAGGCCGATCCTTGGGTCGCCGTCGTGAACGCCACGGCGTCCCTGCTTGGCTGGTCGGACGCCGCTCGACTCCACGCCGCAGAGGCGATTCGCACTGCGATTGAAGAGCACCAGCGGCAAGAAGGCTGAAGCAACGCCTCGGGGGTGATAACTAGCCACCCATGTCGGGCCCCGAGGATTCACCCAGCGACGCGGACCAATCAGGTGTTGAGGCTCTGGATGTCAGCGAGGTCCGGGCGCACATCGACGCGCTGGATCTGCGGCTCCTCGAGCTGCTCGACCGCCGCGCGAGACTCGCGCTGCGTGCTGGCGAGCTAAAGCGCAGCAGCGGAAAAGCCATCCACGACCCAGAACGCGAGACCAAGGTCTTCGAGCGCCTGGAGCAAGCGCTCGAGGGGCTGCCTGCCGCCGTCTTCCCGGCGCGCTCTGTCAGGCCGGTATTCCGCGAGGTAATCAGCGCGTGCCTCGCACTGGAACAGCCGCTCTCCGTTGCCTATCTGGGCCCTCCGGGGACCTTCAGCCACATGGCGGCGAAGGCGGCGTTCGGCGTTGCGATGCGCTACGTCGACACCTCGACGATTGCTGGGGTCTTCGACGCCGTGATGCGCAAAGAGGTGACGTATGGCGTTGTCCCGATCGAGAACAGCACCGAAGGCGGAGTGACGTTCACTCTGGACAGCCTGATCGAGAGCGACGTGCGGATCCGCCAGGAGATCGTGATCGAGGTCGCCCACTGCGTCGTATCGCGTTCGCCAGAGCTTGCCAGCGTCCGCAAGGTGTTCACTCACCCCCAACCCCTCGGGCAGTGTCGCGCGTGGCTCAACACCAACTTGCCCCACGCAGAAATCGTGCTGAGTTCGTCGACCGCAGCCGCTGCACGCCTCGCATCGGAGGAGCCAGGTAGCGCGGCGATTTCCTCGCGCCTCGCGGCGGAACTCCACGGGCTAACAATTCTCCGCGCGGATATTCAAGACAAGAAGCACAACGCCACGCGCTTCCTGGTGATAGGCGAGCAAGACGCGCCCCCCACGGGTAGCGACCGCACGAGCATCGTGTTTTCTGCACCCCATGAGCAGGGTGCCCTGCGGCGCAGCCTGGAGATCTTCGACGACGCGGGGATCAACCTCTCACGCATCGAGTCGCGACCTGCGGGCAAGCTCTGGGAGTACGTGTTCTTCGTCGACCTCGAAGGCCATCGCAGCGACGAGAACGTCAAACAAGCGATCAAGGCGCTGACCGATCGCGCTGCCATGCTCAAGGTGCTCGGGAGCTACCCACGCAGCGCCAGCTAGCGCGCTGCGTGGACGCCGCGTGAGCTACTTGATCTCGAGCAGCTCGATCTCGAATACCAACGTCGCGTTCGGGGGGATCGTGGGCGGGCTACCGGCCTTTCCGTAGCCCTTGGCGGCGGGAATCGTCAGCTTGCGCGTGCCGCCCTTCTTCATGCCGACCAAGCCTTCGTGCCAGCCCTTGATCACGCTGCTTTTCCCCACGGTAAATTCAAACGGCTCGTTGCGGTCCTTCGAGGAGTCAAACTTGGTGCCGTCGAGCAACGTGCCGGTGTAGTGCACACTCACGGTGTCCCCGTCTTTGACCTCGGGCCCAGTGCCCTCCTTGATGTCCTCTTTCTTGAGTTCGGTGATCCCGCCGGTCACGTCCTTGGGTGGCGCGGTGGCGGTGAGCGCCGTCTTGCGCTCGACGGTCGAAGGCTCTGGCACCTTGTCGTCGCACGCCGTCGTCAGAAACACACCTAGGACCAGGCTCAGACCACCAATCAATCGCAAGTGGTCGGGGATTCGCAGAGTCGACATGGCCGCCTCTTAGCCCGAGGTCGGCCTCTCGACAAACGTTGTTGCAGGAGGGGCTGGCTCGCCGGGCTATTCGACGCCCAACAGCTCGATCTCGAAGATCAGCGTGGAGTTCTCGGGGATCTTCGGCGGGTGCCCCTTGGCCCCGTAGCCGAGCTCAGGAGGGATGGTGAGCCGGCGGATCCCGCCCACTCGCATTCCCAAGAGCCCTTCCTCCCAGCCCCGGATCACGTAGTTTTTCCCTATGGTAACGGAGAACGGCCTAGCGCGTTCCCGCGATGAGTCGAACACACTGCCATCGGTCAGGGTCCCCACGTAGTGAACGACGATCGTGGTTCCGCTGACGACCTCGTCCCCGGTGCCGACCTCGAGATCGTCAATCACCAAGCCGTCGGCACGCGGAGCTTGGCTGTTTGGAGCGCTAGGCGTCGCCGGATACTCCATGTCGGACTCGTCCGCGGAGTCGACTTCGTCGATGGCGATGGTCGGTGCGCTCTTCGCCTCGGGTTGCGGTGACGCACACCCAGCGAAAATCAGCGCGGCGGCTCCGACGCCTGTGACCCAGGCGACTGGAACCGAGGCGACTGAAACCCAGGCGACCGCACGCTGGACGAGCGTGCGGCTTGGATACGTAAGAGGCAACTCAGTCGGCGTCTTCGAGCAGCCGGTTGCCCACTGCGATGGCGCCATCCCGGGCACTCGCGATGATGCGCTTCGCCTCAGCCTCGTTGAGCTTCAGTCGCTTGACCAGCTCGTCGAGCAACTTCTGCTCGCTCTCGGAGGTCTTGCCGTCCGCAGCGCTCAAGAGCGCGGCGTTGCTCAGCAGGATTTCCTTGCCCTCGTCGTCCAGCTCATCAAAGGGCACGTCGTCGAGGGTCTTGCGCTCCTTGGCGAACTCTTTCAGCTCCGCCTCTTCTTCGTCACTGGCGTCATACAAGCCGAGAAAGCCGTCAATCACGCCTTCCTCGGGCGCCGCGACCTCACCATCGGCCCACGCCACGGCGATCAGGGAACGAACGATGTTCTTCTCTTCGGGAGTCATAGGTCATTCACCGACTTGGCCGGGTCCTTCGCGCAGTTGATCGGAGGCGGCTCCGGGTAGTCATCCGTGCCCGTGCCACTCACGCGGACCATGGTCCAGGTGGAGCCACCGATGTCCAGCGCAGCAGGCTTGCTCACGGCGCCCACAGGAATGGTACCGCAGTAGAAGTCTGCCATCTCGCAGAAGCCGCCGGGCTCGGCGCGCGTCTCCGCGGGGCAAGACAGGATGGTGAGATCGTTCGCCTCGATCGGACTGCCGCTGATGGGGTTGGCAGCGCCGTCTACCGCAAGGATGCTCGCGATGTAGGACATCGAACCGCCGCTGATGGGGAACGGACCGACCGTCAGAGGCGAGCCGACCGGTGTCTTGCGGTCGTCCTTGTTCAGCGGCTGCATCTCCCACGTCATGCTCAACGCGCCGCCTCCGCTGTCCTCGGTGGTCACCGTGGTGAGGAATACCAGCGGAATATCGTCAGCGATCGAGGCGGACAGGGTGAAGAAGTACGTGCCGTCCACCACCCCGGACATGGGGTTGTCACAGGTGAAGTCGCACGCGCCTTTGACGGGATCGCAGGTGGTGCCTCCCGCGAAGTCGCCCTTGTTGATCTGATCGGTGCAGCGTTCGGCGAACGCCTGAAGCTCCCCTTCGGGATCAGCACAACTCACCGCCAAGAGCGCACCTGCCACGGTGAGCAGCGCAACCACCGAACCCCTAACGAGACGTCTCACACGCCGACTCTGCCAGACTGCGACCCTGAGTTGAAGTCCCGTGATGCGACCGCTGACTCTCCAGGGCTGCGCGGGCGAAACCCCATGGAGGTTTCCGCGACATCTAGGTAAAAGAGTCATTGCGAGTAGTTCTGCAACTGGAGCTGCTCCTCAGTCCGCGCCGGGTTGGAGGCAAGGACCGCATCGTTCGAGTCCATCGGTACCCCACTATTGCGCGGGAAGCGCGCACCACCAAACGGGACACCGTGGACATCCGAGGCACATCAAAAGCCGTCTGGAAAGGGTCGACAGCATGAGTCAGCGACGGGGACAGGGTTGGCGGAGCAAGTGCCTCAAGGGAGGCGCGGCGGTGGCACTCGCGAGCGGAGTGCTGCTCAGCACTGGGGCCGCCCACGCTTCCGGTTTCTCGGTCGCGCGCTTCGGTGGTGAGCACGGCACCCCAATGACCACGAACGGCACCAGCCTCTATTACAACCCGGGTGGCTTCGCTGCGAGCGACGGCACCCACGTGTTCATCGACATCACCGCCGCTTGGCGCTCCGCAAGCTATCAGCACACGGTCGCGCCAACGGACTACTCGGAGCAAACGGGCGCAACGGACCCAGACACCGCTCGCGAGGCCAACACCCAGAAGGCCACGTTGTTCAACGTGATCCCTTCTCCGTCAGCCTTCGTCACCACCAAGCTGGGTGATCTCGGTCTCGCCCTCGGCTTCTTCACGCCCTTCGGCGGCGCAGCCAAGTGGGGCAAGAACGACAAGTTCGAGAACGACCCCAAGTATCAGGGCCTCTACGATGGCGGTCAACGTTGGTACACGATCGACGGTCAGCTGCGCACTTCGTATCTGAGCCTGGGAGTCGGCTACAATTTCCCTGACGCCGGGCTATCAATCGGCGTCGCGGGCAACGCGCTGATTAGCCTCGTGCAGACCCTACGTGCGCGAAACGCGGACGGCAGCGACAACATCCAGCGTGAAGGCCGTACCTACCTCGACGCGACGAGCTTGGATTGGTCGATTGGTGTTGGCGCGCGCTGGGCCCCCAACGACCAGACGGCGATTGGGCTCTCCTGGCAGTCGGCACCGAACATCAACGGCAAGATGCGCTTCGAGGGCACGCTGACCAACGTCTACGGCCCAGAAGACGCGCAGGCGGGCGGCAGCAGCGGTGACACGGACTTCACCGGCAACCTACCGAATGTTTTCCGCGGTGGTATCGAACACAAACTCGACGAGACGGTAGCGCTGCGCTTCTTCGTGGACTACCAGACCTGGAGCGCACTCAAGGACCACTGCGTCGTCGCTCCCGGCGGGACCTGCGATATTCAGGAAGACGGAACGGACGCGAACGGCGTGGGCACCGTCAACCAGCCCCGCCACTGGAAGGACACCTGGGGCGTGCGTGCCGGCGCGAGCTACTTCCTCGATCAAGGTAGCGGCCCTGAGCTCTTTGGCGGGATTGGCTATGCGTCCAACGCGATCCCTGACGAGTACCTCGAGCCGGCGCTGATGGACTTCGACGCGCTCACCCCGGTGGTTGGCGTACGCTTCAACGTGAACGACGACTTCGCGATCGCCACGTCCTACACCCAGGTCATCTACTTCTCTCGCGACACCACGGGCAAGTCGGTGCTCGCTGGGAAGAGTCCGCCGTCGAAGGGCCCCGACGCAGGCGGCAAGTACAGCCAGGCGATTGGTGTGCTCAACCTCAACGCCGACTACAAGTTCTGAGCGCCCGGCTGTTCCCGCTCGGCGGCTCCCGCGAGCGTTTCCGCCGCGCAAGGTCTTGGCAATGTACACCGGGCCTTTCGCGGCGGCGCTTTTTTGGCTTTCGGGGGTAGAAGAATGGCCACTTGGTCGGGCTAGACTAAGCCCATGGACCAATTCCGTCGCTTCGACGAAGCGTACTACCATCGCTTCTACGAGGATCCGAAGACGCGCGTCGTCTCAGCGGAGGAGCACGCCAACTTGGCGAGTTTCGTGTTTTCGTTCGCTGACTACAACAACCTCAAGGTCAAGTCGGTGCTGGATGTCGGCGCAGGGGTTGGCCACTGGAAGCAGTGGATCGAGAAGAACAAGAAGGGCATCAAATACATCGGTACCGAGGTGAGCCAGGCAATGTGCAAGAAGCACGGCTGGCAGAACCGGGACATCGCCCGTTGGCGCGACCGCAAGCGCCACGACTTGGTCATCTGCCAAGGCGTCCTGCAGTACCTCCCGGATCCCGACGTTGCCCCGGCGATCGCGAACTTGGCCGCCATGGCCGGCGGTTTGATCTACCTCGAGATCACCACTCGCGCTGACCTCCGAGAGCAGTGCGACAAGGATCGCACCGACAGCGACATCTACATCCGCAACGGCTCCTACTACCGCGGCATCCTGCAGAAGCACTTGGTCCACGTCGGTTGCGGTCTGTACTGGCCCAAGGACATCGCGTGGCCCTTCTTCGAGCTCGAGATGTGCGCCACCACCAAGTAGCCTGAAGCATGAGTAGCCGCGCCCGCGTCATATTCCGCATGGTATTTCTTGCGCTGGTGATCGGCGTGACCGTGCTCGGCATGCTCAATGTCTTTGGTGACAACAGCGCGGTCAAGCAGCAGGCGATGGAGCTCGTTTGCGGCAAGCCCGGTTGCACCGTGCACGTCGTCAAAGAGGAGCGCACGCCGTTCTCCCAGAGTTACGGCTTTCAGGAGTCTCGCCAGAGCCAGCGGCTGATCGAAATCAAGTGCGCGCGCCAGTTCGTGCTGCTCGGCGCCTACGAGTGCCAGAACATGTCGCCCGCCACGCACTGACGCTCGAGTAAGAGGGGCGGTTCACGCCACTGCGATACCCAAGTCCTGACGCAAGCTCAGGTAGGGCTCTGAAATGGAGAACGCCCTGAGGTCGTCCAAGATCTCTTCGCTGGACGCCCCGGGCAGCGGGAGCCGCTCCACCAGGCCCTGAATCGTTTCGAGATCTCCGCCGAGCAACAGCCCAACCCGGCTTCGCCCAAACGCCAAGCGCCGCCGCCACTCGGCGAGCAGACGGCTCACCTGCTTGATCGGCAGCTCCGCTACGGCGGCTTCCAAGTCCGCCATGCCGTCATCGTCGAGCAGCTCCTCCAGACGCTCAGCGAAGGCCTCTGTTTGGTCATCGACGTCGATGCCCGTCGCGCCGCCGAGGTTCAGCCCAGCCAACAGCAGGTGAGCCAGCTCAGCGTCGCTGGCATAGACCTCCGCCAGTTCGAACGGACTCACGAGACCCGCCAGGGTGCGACCCCAGACGAAGCCGAGTTCAGCGGGACCGAGTCCGGAGCCCAGCTTTTGAGCGGCCAAGACCCGGGGCTGTCCGAGGGCACCTTCCACGCCCTTGGCGCTCGGTAGGATGCGCACGCCAATCTCCGAGCCGAAGCTCTGTTGCCAATCCGTGCGGATCCAAAGTTCCGGTGCGTCCACACCCAGCAAGCGGGAGGCCCAGCCAAGCGCCCGCACCAGCGTGGCCGTGCTCTCTGGATCCTGCTTGGTAGCGCCATCGAGCCACGGCATACGCATGCTGTGCTCGGTCGCTAGCCGGAGAGCGGCCGATTCGAGCCGTGCGAAGACGGCATCGAGCTTCGTTTGGGCCTCCCCTACATTCGCGGAGCCTAGCGCCGTGCTCTGCCAGCGGGCCGGCGTCAATCCACGGCTCGGCGTGATCGCGCCGTCGGGGCGGTGCTCGGTCGCGAGCAACGACTCGTTGATGTCCGCTTCACCTAGCGTCTCGAGGGCGATGGCTGCGTTCCATGCGGCGTCGACATCCTCAGCCTTCTCGAATAGCCACAACGCCCGACGATACACATCGGCATTGCGAGGGTGATGCCGTGCGGCAATCTGAAACTGGCGGGCCGCCGGCACGTATTGCTGCTCCGCTTCGTAGAGTTCGCTGACGAAATAGTACAGGTCGAGCGCCGTCGGGTCGCACTCGAGGGCGCGCTGAAAGCTTCGTTTCGCGCCCTCGAGCTCGTCCAGCTCGTCGCGATACAAGAGGCCCAAACGCTTCGCCAGCTCGAAGCTGACCGGGCCCCGAGGCATGCGCTCGAGGCTGGCTTCATACGCCTTCGCCAGGTCGCCGAAGCGCCGTCTGCCGGCCAACACCTTGCTCATGAGTTCCAGCGCCTCGAGGGCAGCTGGGTCCGCCTCCAGCGCGCGCCCGCACAACTCGAGCACCTCTTCCCCACCCTCGAGCTCGGAGTCTGCGAGCTTTGCCGCACGGATCCAGATGCGCGCTTGCTCCTCGTGGTCGAGAGTTACCTCGCCCGCCGTAGTCAGCGCACGAATCGCCTGGGCGGGTCTCTCGAGCTGACTGAAAGCGGACGCCAGCTCCAGATAAGCGGAAGCGTTGGCGGCGTCGGCCGCGCACGCTGACTCCAGGGCGGTGACGGCCTTGCGCGGGTCCTGATGCTCGAGCCAGATCTTACCGAGCTCCACGAGGCTCATGCTCTTCACGTGAGGGTCGTCGGTCTGCTCCGCCCGGCGCCGCACCCAGTCGCTCAGACGTTGGATATCTCCCCCCGCGAGCACCAACGCCTTCGCCTCGGAGAACGCCACTGCGTCCAGCGGCGTGATGGTGAGCGCCTTATCGTAGTTGTGCAGCGCCTCCTCGGCCTTGCCTTGTCCAGCCTTCGCTCGCGCCATACCCAGGTAGACCTGAGCATGATCCGGTCCCCGCTTGCTACCGAGCTTCAGCAGCTGCTTCTTGTATTCGACGAGCGCGGCGTCGTATTGCCCTGCGGCAAGAAGCTCGGCGGGGTCCGGGGGCGGTGGCGCACTGGGGCGCACCGAGAGCGGAGCGGACGAGGGTGGCATGGACTGTGGGCGCCCCGAGCTTGGCGGTATGGACTGCGGCCTCTGGGAGCTAGGCGGCGAGACGGCTTGCATGTTCGGGTTGCTGCGTCCCGTCGGCTTGGGGGGCGGCTTGCCGAGGCGGCCGGAGCTCTTGGGCGCCTCACTGATGGGAGCGAGATCGCCAGCGCTGGCTGGCGGTCGTTCCGAGTTCCGCGGCTCCAGCAAGACCTGAAGGACGTGTTCTCGCGCGGGGAAGAAGCCGACGACCTTGAGCTCCGCGAATGCGGGATCCTCTCGCATGCGGTCATAAAGCGACTTTGCGTCGAGAGCCCGACGTTCGCTCTCCGCCCGCTCCAGGGTGAGCAAGAAGAGCCGGGTGAGTAGACTGGGTTGAGGGGGTCCCGCAACGGCCGGTCGCGCTGAGATCAACAGGCTGACGTCCGGAGCTTCTGCCAGGTTTTGCCGCACGGCATCGACCAGATCGATCCCGAGCGTCGGATTCTCGTCGTCTTCTTCGTAGACTAGCTCGAACACCACGAGGCGACCGCCGGCGCGCGCCGCCAGCACCTCGCTCAGCTTCCCGACGGAGAACACGCCTCCGCGAGGGTCATCCAAGACCAACTTGGCATCACCCTCACTCAGCCGGGCGTAGCCAGAGAAGTAAAGCAAGGTGTCGCCTTGCTCCGTTCCAGCGAAGGCTCGCTCGAGCCGCCCCTTGAGCTTGCGCCGCGGAATCACCCGCTCCAGCGCGAAGCGCGCATCAGGCTCCGCGAGGCGATCCTCCATCAAGTCCCCATCGAGGGCGCAGCCGGGTCGAGGTGTAGCGCGAGGGTTTTGGTCGTAGTTGGAAGCGAGGATGACGGCGAGTCGCATGATTAGCCCGTGCAAAAGGGCCGGCGCCGGAGGGTTCGATTGCGCCGACCGGGAGGGGCGATGCAAGTACCACAAGCTGCCCCGCGCCTCCCGCTTCTCGAACGGAGTACACGATTGCTACAAAGATTCGCTGCTAGTGTCCTGTCTCCGTAGTTCGCTGCAAAACTCGCCCGCCCCCTCAGAGTGTGGGCGCTCGAGTTTTACGCCTTCGCGCTACTTTTGAGACGAGGAAACGCTGCGTTGATTTGTTCGGCGAATCACAGATTCGCCTCACTAGGACACTAATTCAGATCGCGGGTGTTGAGCTTGCCCAGGCGATTGAGCACGCGACGAACAGCCTCGCCGTCGTCCGCATTGGGCCAACGCTCGAGGTACTCGTTGAGGTCCGCGCGAGCCGCTTCCGGCGCGCCCAGCTCGGCGTTCAAGATCCCGCGATCTCGCAAGGCCTCCTTGGAAGCTGGGATCAACGCAACCAAGCGATCGAGCACGACCAACAGCCGCGGAAGCTCTCCACGCTTCAAGTAGATGCTGCGCAGGTTCGTGAGCATGCGGGCCAGAATCAAACGCAGCGGACTTGGGTCGAGCAAGCCTTGCTGGAGGACCTTCCGCGGCCATCCCACTTGGTCGAGCCTGGCTTCCAAGTCGCGCTGGTCGAGCACGCGCCCGCCAGCGAACGGATCGAGGATCAGGTGCTCGGCTTCGCCATCGAGACGCACGAGGAAATGTCCCGGAAACCCGATGCCGCTCGCGCGAAACCCCGCGCGTTGTGCGACCTCGACGTAGACCAGTGACAGACTGATGGGGATCCCGACGCGGCGCTCGAGGACCTGATCGATGAACGAGTTATCCGGATCGTAGTAGTCCGCCTTGTTGCCGCTCAAGCCGTAGCGCTCGCTGAGCTCGAGGGCCAGCGCCTCCGCTTGATCGCTCAGGCGCTCGAGCGAGAGCGCTTCGAGCGGTGACGACAGCGCGTCTAGCTTCGCCTCGACCCCAGCAAAATCAAGCGAGGGACGTGCGTCGCGGGCGATCAACAGCGCGCCTGTGAGCAGATCCAGATCTTCATCCTCGCGCGCAGCGAACTCCGTGAAGTCTAAGTTGCCGCGAGGCAACGCTGTAGGTTCCCGAGTCAAAGTTGAGGCTCCTGACAGCAGCGAAAGCCTATTTCGTAGAAGCGGAACCCGTCACCGTGGGTGATGATGTCGTTCTGGCAGGTGCGAGTGTCGGCCCAGTAGCGTCCCTTCAAGTTGCCGTGAAATTGGCTTTGTCCGCCGTCGCGGCGGCGCGTCCACTCTTCGACGCTACCAGTGAGGTCACGCACGCCGCCCACTCCAACGCAGGCCGCGTAGCTGCCGGCGGGCTCCGCCTGATAGAGTTCACGCACGTGATCTGCTGCGGCCTTGGCGCTGGCGGAGAGCTGGCTCACTCCGCTGAAAAGCGCGTCGAGTGTGTCGTATCCCGAGCCATCGAATGTATATGGCCAGCCGCTCAGCAGCGTCTGGTTGTACACCTTCCAGGTCTTCGCGTCGTTACACACCCCGGGCTGCTGCACATCTCCGTACGGATACTTGTAGCCCTCAGGCCCACCGCAGGTAAACGCCCACTCGTCGTCGAAGCACAGGCGTTTCTCGTGCCGAGCGCACCATGCCTCTGCCTCGTCGAAGTTGAGCATCACCAGGGGTAGCTCGCCCTCGACGTTGGGCGCCTCGTAGCGGTCCATACACACGGGCGCTGGCAAGCTCGGATCGTCGATCAGCAGCATGTCGTCGGGGCATGGCGCTTGCGCCGTATCTGGGGGCGCATCGGTGCCGGCATCGACTGCGCCCGCGCCACCCGATGCTCCCATACCGCTCGAACCAGCTGCGCCGCTGGAACCGCCGCTTCCGCTCGCGCCACCAACGCCTCCAGCTCCTCCGTTCGAGGCGACGCCAGCGCTCCCGCCGGACAGCTCCAGCCCGTTGTGGGCGGTGTCCCCCTCGCTACAGGCAACGCTCAGGCACGCCGAACTCAACGCGATGCCCGTCACGCCAACATGCCGAATGACCCTGGGAACTCTCCCCACGTCAGGAAGCCTTGAATGGCTGCGACAGAGGGGCAACCATCTCGAGACAGGCACAGCGTTTTCCCGCCGACTAGCGCGCGTCAGCGTGGTCGTATCGCTGCCGCGCCTTCGCAACTCGCCGGCGCTGCGCTTTTTCCGCCGATTAACCCGCCAGAGGTTCCGCACAGTTCTAGCCCGCCGCTTCGCGCCCCTGGCCGACACCTCGCGGCCGGACTAGCAAATCTTTCATGCGGTTACGTCTGCTTTTGGGTGGTCTTGGGATGGGTGTGTTGCTCGCGACAGCCGGTTGCAGTGACGAGGACACGAAACAGGATCCGAAGCGCGGCAAAGGTGCCGGCGCCACCGGAGGAACGGGTGGTAGCGGAGCATCTGCCGGCAACGGGGGCACCGGAGCGATGGCCGGCAACGGTGGCGTCGGCGGTTCCGGGGGGATCAGCGGCGCCGGAGGCACCACCACGGGTGGCGCGAGCGGCTCCAGCGGCTCGAGTTCTGGCGGCGGCGCGGGCACGACGTCCGGCGGTGCCGGAGGAGCCACTGGAGGCAGCGCGGGGACCACCGGAGGCAGCGCGGGGACCACCGGAGGCAGCGCGGGGACCACCGGAGGCAGCGGTGGTGCTTGCCCGGCTGGCTTTGGGGACTGCGATAGCAACCCCCTCGACTGCGAGACGGATCTCAGCTTGGTGACCAGCTGTGGCGCGTGCAACAAGACCTGCAACGGCGCCAACGGCAGCGTGGAGTGTCAGTCCGGCACCTGTGTGATCACCGGATGTGACACGAACTACGGGGACTGCGACGGTGACGACAGCAACGGCTGCGAGCAGAACCTGGTGAGCAATGACCAGCATTGCGGCGTCTGTGGGCGTGACTGCGCTGCCGCTGGGTCCACCTGCAGCACCAACATGTGTGCGCCGGTGACCGTCCAGAGCGCGCTCCCCATCAGCACCGACAACTCAAACGGCGCGACCTGGGCCTTTGGCAACGGCGCGCTCTACCAAGTTGGCTACTACAGCTACACCGTGCGCAAGGTGCCTCTCGACGGCTCAGCCTTCAGCAACATCTGGAGCGCCGCAACGAACCACGCGGGGCGCCGCAGCCTGGTCGTGAACTCCAACGAGGTGATCTGGACCCAGCGCGGCACCCCGAGTGTCGTACTCAAGAAGGCCCACACCGCCGCTCAGTCAGATCTGCCGCAGATCGTCTTCACCCCTCAATATCAGCCCTACTTCCTCCAACAGAAGGGCAACGCCTACTACTGGTTCAGCGGGGACTACCAGGCTGGCGATCCGGGCGGCTGGATCTACACGCGGAGCGTGACCGCGCCTTCGAGCGATCCCGGCACGCGCATCATGAGCGTGGACCAAGGCACCCACAACGCCGTCTTTGCCTTCGTGGTGAGCGACAACGCGCTGTACTGGTACACCACACAGTCCACGCCGGGAGAAATCCGCACGACACCGCTCGCAGGCGGCACGCCCACCGTCGTCCCGACGGGCATCATCGCCTCCGGCTACGCCAACGACCGCGTGCGGCTGTTTCCGGTCGGCAACGACTTGTACTACCAGCGCGCCGAAGGCACCTCGTTCGCCAACGGGATCTACCGCTGGACACCTGGGGACACGGGAACTGGCACGCAGATCGTCACTCGCGACAATGTCTCCGACTTCGTCGTGGACGGAACCTCGGTGTACTTCATCGTGTTGAACGCGAACGCGGTCTACAAGGCTCCACTCACAGGCGCGGCGCCGGTGCAGATCGCCAATACGGGCGGCGTGCGGATCCTGCATCAGGACGCCGACTCGATCTACTTGCAGAAGGGCAGCGGCACGACCGACATCGTGCGCGTGTTGAAGTAGCTTCAAGGCGGTGGCCCGCGGCCGATCAGGGCCACCAACGGACAGGCGCGCTGCTCCCCGAGTTCACAGGCTCGTTGGAGCAGCGTCCTGGCGCGGTCACGCAATCCTCCTGGGTTTGCCGCCAGGCCCCCTCCAGAACGTGCTAAGGAAGCCGAAAGAACCTGCGCTTCGCAGTTAGGTTGGGGCTTTTGGTGATCACGTTCCGAGAAACCATTCGCTGCACTTCCCAACTGGATGCTGAGAGGGCGGCGGAGGAACTGCGTGGAGTTTGGTCGAACTCACCTCACTCCATCACGGTGCAAAACCCGTCCAGGATCACCTTCACACTCTCGATACGGGACGCAATGCGGCATGGCTCGGCGGCGTTTGGTGGCAAGCACGGGTCATCGCCAGGCGTTTGGCTCCCTTGTCCAACAGCGTGCCCTCGAACTGACCGAGGGCGTCGGTGCCCGCCGCTTACCGCGATTGCCCCCAGCTCATGCGGAGTAGATCCGCGCGGTCCTATTTTTCGGGGGAGAGGAACGCCGAATTGCACCCGAGCTACCTCCCGTGGTCTGGCGTCCCCCCGGATCGACGGCGGAGAAACGTGCTAAGAATGGCACTCAAGCTCTGAGTCTTCGCTTGGGTTTCCGATGCTGGTACGCGCGACACACAGGTCGAAGCAGCCCCACAGCGCTGCGGAGCTCGCTTGGCGGCTCCGGCAGCACTTCGGAGCGGAGATGACAGTCACGCTATGCGACGAGCAGTGGCTGACCTTCTCCAGGGAGTTTGAAAGCTCCAACGGAGAGCTGACCGCCGGAGAAATGGGCACGGTGGAGCTGGACCAGGAGCACATCACGGTCAGGTTGGAGGCGAGCATGACCCCGTTCGTGTTCCACATTCCTGTGCCTGACGGTCGGCGTGCTCTATCTGTGTGGAGACCCCAAAGCGGCGCCTTGGCTGTGTGCAGGGTACGTCGTTTACAACGCAGCCACCCCCGGATTGACCTTGTTGAGAGCACATCGCCTCGCGTGGTTGCTAAGCCGAACGGAGCCCCAGTCGCTCGACGGCGACCCGTGAACGCTAGCAACCTGCCGACTCAACGCTTGAACTGCTCGCGCGAAAAGCAAGCGGCGCCCTGCCGCGCAAGGTGTCACGCTGAGCCTGCTCTGCGTCATGAACCGTCTCTTCTGGCTCCTCGTCCTGCTCGCACTGGTTGGCGTCGTTGACCTCGTCGCGTTGCGCGAACCGCCGGATGAAGACTACGTCGAGCCTTTGAGCGCGGAGCCGGAGCAACACAAGCTCCAGCCCGTTTCCGTGCGGGGCCACCGCGGATTCGTAGTGCCGGAGGGCACCTCTGGCGGGCGACGTCAGTGGGGTGCGTCTCAAGAGCTACTGGAGCGCTTCGAGCAGCGGCTCAGTGAGTTGGACATCCCGAGCTTGGACGGCTACCTGCGGCACTACGAGGGTGGTTCCCACGTGATGTTCGTGCAGCTGATATGTCAGGAACTTCAGGAGTGGGAGGTCGCTCGCTGGAACGAGGAAATGTGGTGGGGAGGATCCGACCGGGGCCCCTGCATGGTGCACGCGCACTACGACATCAAGAGCGATGAGATCTTGCACGTCAGTCAAGCAGGGCCCGGTGGTCGCACCCTTTACGACTCGCAGTTTCACCGCCCTGGTGGCGGCGCGTCCCTGCAACCGCCGTTTTGGGACGGCAGCCCAGACTCCCATCCGTGAGGAAAGAGCGACCCGGCCGTCGTCTTGGGTGATGACTCGCTTGCAGAGAAGGCGGCGCGCCGCTGGCTGCGGCTGCGCCGACTCTCAGCGACCTACTCCTGGATCACATCCATGAAGAAGCCGGCGAGCGCCGTATGGCCGGCGGGCGTCGGGTGGATGCAGGAGATGTCGAACCACTGCTCGGTGTTGGCACCGCGGTAGCACTGGAGGTCCATGCGATCCCTGCGGTAACCGTGGCCGCAGAACTGCTCCATCATGAAGACCATGTCGGCGCCTGTGTCGACGGCGATCTTCGCGTAGCCCTCGTTCATGCCCACGAGCACCTGGGCACCGTTGAGCCACGTGCCACTCAAGCCGGCGAAGCCTGCAGCGGGGCATGAACTCAAATCGGCGCTAGTGTCCGTGTACTCGTAGATGTTCGCAAACACGACGTCGTTCCCCATCGGGAAATTCGTCGAGTCCTTGAGGTACTCGATGGCGCTCCGCATCTCGTCGACGTAGCCCGCCGCCTCGGCCTGCGACGTCGCGAGGTCCGGCTTGTCCCGGGCGATGGCGGCGATGTCGTTTCCGCCGGAGATCACCAGCGTCAGCGTCTTCACGTTGCGCGTGTTGGCGTCGCCGAAGCAGTTGGGGATCTGCGACTTCATCAGGTCGTCATTACGCGCACCGTTGACCGCGCACGACTTGGTCTCCACCCCGGGGAACAGCGTCTTGAGCTGAGAGTCCAGCTGGGTACGCACGAACTGACTCGAGGGAGTCGGCGGCGTGCCGTTCATGATCGAGTCGCCGAGGTACACGATGCGCTGGATGCCTTGAATGTCCTGGTGATTCGTACCGTGGCAGTGACTCCCGGTGCTGATACCAAGCACGTCGTAGTCCCAGACGATGAGCCCGTCTTGAATGTCCGCGAAGCACTCGTTGCTGGTCACGGCGCCGCTGCCACCGTTGCCGCCGTTCGCACCGCTACCTGCCGCGCCGCCGTTTGCTCCAGCACCCGCCGAGCCTCCTTGACCACCCACGCCGCCACTGCCGCCATCGGTTCCGCCGTTGCCAGCGCTGCCGCCGTCGGTTCCACCGTTGCCGCCGTTCGCGGCACTGCCGCCGGAGCCGCCGTCAGCACCGGAGCCGCCGTTTGCGTTGGTGCCCGTGTCACTCCCGGAGTCCGAACCGCAGGCAGTGACCAGCAGCGCTGCGCAACCCAGCGCCGCCATGCCTGCTCCGATGTTTCCGAGACCCAAGCTTTGCTTCCGTGCCATGGCAACCTCCCCGCGCCTCCCGGGCGCAAGATTCAATGCGGCCCCCGCAGCGGGCGCCTCCCCAAGTGGCGACAGCGTAACGCCAGAGACACCGCTGAAACAATCGGGAGCACAACTGTTTGGTTTGGGTTTCAACCATCTGGAAAATATCTTCGGTGGAAGTTTCAACACGCAAAAAGCCGTGGCGCGCTGCGCCTAGCTGGCACCGTCGGCACAGCGCGCCGTCAGCAGACAGCAAGCACCTGGGCAGCTCGGTTGGGCTAGCGGCTCGCGCACACCCGCTGCCCCGCCACGGCATTGCCGCGCTGAGTCATCTCGAGTCCCGCCCCGGCGAACGCGTTTCCTTGCGGCAAGCAAGCGTGCGGCGCCACTCAGGGCCGTGACCCTCCCCCCCAAACCCTCGGAGAGACGGCCTCGGCCCTGAAACGCCGCAGGCGACACGCCCCGCCGCGATTGCTGCGTCGCGTTAGCTCAAACCGCCCGTTCAAGCTGCCCAACCGGGTGGCTCGAACGCGCATAAACCTTGATAATTACTAATCTTTCTCCAACGCCCCCAGGCCACTCGCCCAGTGCGCCGGAGCATTGCAGCTTATTTGCCCTCTGAAGCCAAACCCGCTACCGAGGCACCTTCAATAAGTCGCCATCAGGCGCCGTAGCTTCCGCGTAGCCCGCCGGGCGCGCTCCACAACAGGTAAGCGAATTGGCCACCAGCCGTAAGACCACGAGCAAGACGAAGTCCTCACCCACCGCAAAGAAGAGCGCCTCCAAGGGCTCTTCAGGCGGAGGAGGCAAAGGCAAAGGCAAAGCGAAAACGGAGGAGACACCCCCTCCCCCGCCGGTGCCGCTGCACGAGATCGCCCAGACTCGCTACCTCAACTACGCCCTCAGCGTCATCACGAGCCGCGCGCTGCCTGATGTGCGCGACGGGCTGAAGCCAGTTCAGCGACGCATCCTCTACACCATGTGGGAGCAGCGCCTGCTCCCCACGGCAAAGCACCGTAAGTGCGCCAAGGTGGTCGGCGACGTGATGGGTAACTATCACCCTCACGGCGACTCCGCGATTTACGACGCGCTGGTGCGCATCGCCCAGCCCTTCAGCCTGCGAGTGCCGCTGGTCGAGGGCTCAGGCAACTTCGGTAGCCTTGACGGCGACCCCGCCGCCGCCATGCGCTACACGGAGTGTCGTCTGGCAACTCCGGCGACGGAGCTACTGACCGAGCTCAGCCAAGACACGGTGCACTTCCGCCCGAACTACGACGGCACCAAGGAAGAGCCCGTCGTTCTGCCGGCGAAGCTACCGAACCTGTTGATCAACGGCTCGACGGGCATCGCCGTTGGCATGGCGACGAACATCCCGCCCCACAACCCGGAAGAGATCTGCGCCGCCGCGGTGCGCCTGCTCGATGCGCTGCTCGAGGGCAAGGAGCTCAGCAGCCGCGAGCTTTGCCGCACGGTAAAAGGACCAGATTTCCCGACGGGCGGGCAAATCGTCTCGACCACCGAAGAGATCAAGCAGGTCTACGAGACGGGCCAAGGCGCGATCAAGCTGCGCGGCACCTGGAGGCCAGGCGGCACCAGCAAGAACTCCAAGACCATCATCATCGACAGCATCCCCTTCGCGGTGAACAAGAGCACCTTGGTGGAGCGCATCGCCGAGGTGGTGACCAGCCGCAAGATGCCGCTCATCCTGGATGTGCGGGACATCTCCGGTGAAGACGTCGCCATCGAGCTCGAGCTGAAGAGCGACGCCGAAGAGGCGAAGGTGCTGGCGTACCTCTACAAGAACACGCCGCTGCAGCAGAACTTCAACGTCAACCTGACGTGCCTCGTCCCGACGGAGAACCCGGAGGTCGGCCGCCCCGAGCGCCTCGACCTGCAGAGCATCCTCTGGCACTTCTTGCAGTTCCGCCTGGAAGTGGTGACGCGACGCTTGCAGCACGAGCTCGGTCAACTCGAGCGCCGCATGCACATCCTCGAAGGCTTCGTCAAAGTCTTCGACGCGCTCACCGAGATCATCACCATCATCCGCAAGAGCGACGGCAAGGCCGACGCGGCGAAGAAGATCATCCAGCGTTTCCGCCTGGATGAGGAGCAGACGGACGCGATCCTCGAGCTTCGCCTCTACCGTTTGGCGCGCCTCGAGATCCTGATCATCCAGGACGAGCTCAAGGCGAAGAAGAAGCGCGCCTCCGAGATCAAGAAGCTCCTGAGCGGCCCCGAGGGTCGCTGGGCGGTGGTGAAGGATGAGCTGATCGACGTCGGCAAGAGCCTTGGCAGCGACGGCCGCCGCCGCACGCTGATCGAGGCCGTAGAAGACGAGCCGGAGTTCTCCGCAGAAGATCTGATCGTCGCGGAAGACTCCCAGGTGCTGCTCACGAGCGACGGCTGGGTGAAGCGTCAGCGCGAGATCAAGGACATCAGCAAGGTGCGCCTGCGCGAAGGCGATCAGATCTTGAGCTGGATCGCCGGTTCGACCCGCGCGACGGTGTGCTTCTTCTCGAACTTCGGCACCGCGTACACCTGCCGCATCATCGATATCCCGGCGACGACGGGCTACGGTGAGCCCATCCAGAAGCTGTTCAAGCTAAAGGACGGCGAGGCGATCGTCAGCGCCATGAGCTTCGACCCGCGCCTGATTGGCGAGCTCGAAGGCAGCGAAGAGCACTACCCGGAGACCTTCGGGGTCGCCGCGTCCACGGACGGCTACGGCCTGTGCTTCGGTCTCGCGCCGTTTGCCGAGCCGAGCACCCGCTCCGGGCGCCGCTACGCCAAGCCCGCCAAGGGCCACCGCATGCTCAACGTCGCGACCGTGAACGGCACCGAGACGCTGATCGCCGCCTCCAAGGGCCGCCGGGCGCTGCTCTGCGCCGTGACCGAGGTGAACTACCTGTCCGGCGCTGGCAAGGGCGTGATGCTGATGAAGCTCGGCAAGGACGACGAGCTGATCGGGTTCCTCGCGGCAAAGAACGACGCGGACACGCTGACGCTCAAGACCAGCCTCGGCGGCGAACAGCGGGTGAACCTCAATCGCTACGAGCTGACCGGGCGCGGCGGAAAGGGCCGCGAGGTGATCAAGCGCGGCCAGCTGATCGGCGTGGTGCGTGAGGTGCCGGCAGCCCCCCCGGAGTTTGCCCCAGCCGAGGCGTGAGCCCCGAAGCTGAGAGACCAGCGCTAAGGAAACAGGACGAGAGATGAGCTACAGCGCAAAAGACATCACGGTACTCGAAGGCCTCGACCCGGTACGCAAGCGCCCCGGCATGTACATTGGCGGAGTCGGTTCCGCGGGGCTTCATCACCTGGTGTGGGAAATCGTCGACAACTCCGTCGACGAGGCGATGAACGGCCACGCCACCGAGATCCACGTCACCCTGCACAAGGACGGCAAGAGCGTCACGGTCAGCGACAACGGCCGCGGCATGCCCGTCGACGTGCACCCCAAGTTCAAGAAGCCTGCGGTGGAGATCATCTTCTCCACGCTGCACGCTGGCGGAAAGTTCGAGGGGCAGAACTACAAGACCTCAGGCGGCCTCCATGGCGTCGGCGCGAGCGTCGTCAACGCGCTCTCCTCCGAGCTAGTCGCGAAGGTGAAGCGCGACGGCGCCGAATACGAGATGCGCTTCGCCCAGGGCGTCACCCAGGGCAAGCTGAAGAAGCTTGGCAAAGCGCGGGGCACCGGCACCACGGTTTATTTCCACCCGGATCCGCGCATCTTCCCCCGCATCGACTTCAACCCGGACACCATCCGCGAGCGCCTGGAGGTCGCGAGCTACCTGCACAAGGGGCTCAAGGTCACCTTCGTCGACGAGAAGGCCGGCACGAACCAGACCTTCAAGCACGACGAAGGCATCGCCGACTACCTGAAGAAGATCACGAAGGCCCGCGGCGACCGGCCGATCCACGACGCTTTCACGCTGTTCAAGGAGAACGGCGCGCGCGTCGAGATGGTCTTCCAGTGGACCGAAGCGACGGACGAACGCATCCTGTCCTACGTCAACGGCATCCCGACGGGCTCCGGCGGCACCCACGAAAACGGCATGCGCGCCGGCATCACCAAGGCCGTCAAGAACTTCATCGAGACCCACAAGCTGACTCCGCGCGGAGTCAACATCACCGGCGACGACATCCGCGAAGGCGTGGTTGGGATCCTCAGTGTGTTCATCGAGGAGCCCCAGTTCCAGGGCCAGACCAAGGATCGCCTGAACAACCCCGAGGTGCAGAGCAGCGTCGACGGCGCCGTGCGCCCCACCCTCGAGGGCTGGCTCAACAGCAACCGCAGCATCGCGGACCAGATCGTCTACCGCATCGTGCAAGCGTCGCGTGCTCGCGAGGCTTCACGCGCGGCGTCCGCAGCGGTCAGCCGCAAGACGGCCACCAGCGGCAAGCTCACGCTGCCAGGCAAGCTCAGCGACTGCATCGCGAAGAACCGCACCGGCACCGAGCTGTTCATCGTCGAGGGTGACTCCGCAGGCGGTTCCGCGAAGCAAGGCCGCGACCGTCAGCTGCAAGCCATCCTCCCGCTGCGCGGCAAGGTGCTGAACACTGAAGCCACGAGCCTCGCCAAGGTGCTGGAGAACAAGGAGCTCAGCGACCTGGTCACCGCCATGGGCTGCGGCGTCGGGCAGACCTTCGACCCCAGCAAGCTGCGCTACGACCGCATCATCCTGCTCGCCGATGCAGACAGCGACGGCCACCACATCACGACGCTGCTGCTCACCTTCTTCTATCGTCACCTGCGGCAGCTGATCGAAAACGGCAAGGTGTTCGTCGCCGTGCCTCCGCTTTACCGCATGGATATTGGCAAGGAGACCTACTGGGCCGCCGACGAGGACGACAAGAAGCGCATCCTCGAGCAATACAAGAAGGGCAACGCCAAGGTCGAGATCACCCGCTTCAAGGGCCTCGGCGAAATGATGCCCAACACCCTCTGGGAGACGACCCTGAACCCCGCCACGCGGCGCTTGCTCCAGATCAACATCGCCGATGCTCTGGAGACCGACCGCATCGTGAGCGACCTGATGGGCAAGGACCCCGGCGCCCGCTTCCACTTCATCATGGACCGCGCCGAGGAAGCCGAAGACCTCGACGTCTGACTCCGGACAGCCGTCACCCGCAGCTCCCCGGGTTGACCTGCGCCTCACCGTTTCAAGCCCATCACCTGGGTTTGGGGGTGAGGCGCGCTGGTTTCCGGCGTGTCCAACTGCACGCTGCGGGCGCAGATCCGCAGTGTTTGCGCACTCCTACGAGGCACGCGCTGCCTCGTGTCGTTACGTGACTGCGGTCAGCGGGCAATACGCAGCGTATTGAAAAAGCCCGTGGTGAAAAATAGAACATGTTCTATTCTTGGCCCCATGAGTCGCTACTACACCGCGCCAATTCCCAACGGCTGGTTCATGGTTGCCTACGCTGACGAGATCGCGCCGGGTGAAGTGAAGCCGCTCCGCTACTTCGGCAAGGACTTGGTCCTTTTCCGTACGGAAGGTGGGCAGCTCACGGTGCTGGACGCGCACTGCCCCCACCTCGGCGCCCACCTGGGCTACGGCGGCAAGGTGGTCGGCGACAACATCGAGTGCCCCTTCCACGCCTGGAAGTTCGACCCAAGCGGCAAGTGCGCGGAGGTTCCGTACGCCAAGCGCGTCCCGCCCAAGGCGAACCTCGCCTGCTGGCCAGTGCATGAAGTCGCCGGGATGATCATGGTGTGGCACCACGCTGGCGGTCTGCCGCCCCAGTGGGAGCTGCCCGAGGTGCCGGAGTACGGCGACGAAGAGTGGACCAGTCAGGAGCGCCGCTACTGGAAGATCAAGACGCGCAATCAAGAGATGGCCGAGAACGCCGTCGACTCCGCGCACTTCCACTACGTGCACGGCGCGAAGAACATGCCCCAGAGCCAGGCGGAGTTCAAAGACCACACCATGCGCGTCTTCTCAGATACGGGCATGGAGACGCCGCGCGGAAAGGTCGACGGCTCCGTCGAGAGCATGTCTCACGGCTTTGGCTTTGCCACCGTGCGCTTCAAGGGCATCGTCGAGACGCTGCTGATCAACTCGGTCACCCCCATCGACTCCGAATACGTCGACGTCTTTTTCGCCTTCCAGGTGAAAAAGATTGGCGGCGCGGACGTGACGAAGGGCGTCGGCAAGGCGTTCATCGCCGAAATCGAGCGCCAGCTTGGCCAAGACATCCCGATTTGGGAGAACAAGATCCAGTGGGAGAGGCCCATGCTGTGCGACGGCGACGGCCCCATCGCCCAGTATCGCCGCTGGTGTCAGCAGTTCTACACCGTTCCGGAAGAGCCGCCGGGTCGGCAGCTCGACGTCGTACAAAACGCTCCGAACTGAACGCTCCCTTCAGAGACGTTTCCCCACGGTTGGAATTGTTTACTTGTTCGCGCCTACCGGGCGCGAATTTTTCGCCCGTTCGCGGCCCTCCGAGCGCCCGAACTCCAAGCCCCTGCGCGCCGCAGCGCAGGGGCTTGTTTGCGTTCGAGGTTCGCGCTGAGTGTCAGGTGCAACGCCCGCGTCGCTCAGGTACCGCGCCAACCACGAACCGCGGCGTGGGCGACGAAGCCGGGGACTTTGACTCACGTCCCCTGCTCGAGGTCGACAGAAGGCCAAACCACCGTTAGGCTTCCTGCCCGATGACGCGTTCTTGGCTTTTGGTGGGTTTGGTCGGCGCACTGAGCGCTGGCTGTGGTTCTTCAGGCTCGGCTGAGACCTCCGGTAGCGGAGCGACGGGCGGCAGCGACACCGGCGGCAGCGGCGCTGAAGGCGGAGCCAGCGGCAGCGGCGCTCAAGGCGGCAGCGGAGCTGGCGGCAGTGGTGCTCAAGGCGGCAGCGACACTGGCGGCAGCGGAGCACAGGGTGGCAGCGCAACCGGCGGCAGCGGAGCACAGGGTGGCAGCGGCGCCGACGGGGGCACCGCGGGAGTCGCTTCCGGTGGCTCAGCGGGCAGCGCTGGCTCGGCAGGCACTGCTGGAACCGGCGGCGGCCCGAGCACGGTGCGCTTCGTCGCCATGGGAGATGCCGGCGAAGGCAACGCGACTCAGTACAAGGTAGCCGACGCCATCAAGGCGGAGTGTGACAGCCGCGGCGGTTGCGAGTTCGCGCTCTACCTCGGCGACAACTTCTACGATGTCGGCGTCAGCAGCGACATGGACACGCAGTTCCAGACCAAGTTCGAGATGCCCTACGCGAACTTGAGCTTCCCCTTCTACATTACCTTGGGGAACCACGACTACGGCTCAGGGGGCGCGGGCCTCGAGCTCAACAAGGCGAGCTATTACATCTCGTACGGAAACGCCTCCGCCAAGTGGTACTACCCGGATCGGTACTACGTCGTGCAGCACCCAGGGGTCGACTTCTTCGCCCTGGACAGCAACGTGATCTTCTTGAACGGCGACTCGAATCAGCGCTCGTGGTTCGGCAACGCCGTCCAGCAGAGCCTGGCGGAGTGGAAGATCGCCTTCGGGCATCACCCCTACATCTCCAACGGCAAGCACGGCAATGCCGGCACCTACGAGGGGATCCCGCTGATTCCGGTCATCAGCGGCGGCAACGTGAAGGACTTCATGGAGGACACGGTCTGCGGCAAGATCGATGTCTACATCTGCGGTCACGACCACAACATGCAGTGGCTGCAGCCGAAGTGCGGGACGGAGTTCATCGTCTCGGGCTCCGGCGCGAAGACCACGGGCCTCGAGGGGCGTGGCACTCCCACCTTCTTCGAGACGGACGCGAAGGGTGGCTTCTTGCTCGTGGAAATCACTGGCAAGAGCTTCTCCGGTTGGTTCTACGACGAGGACGGCAACGAGCTCTTCACCCGTACGGTGACGAAGCCCTGAAGAGGCTGCCCTCTCCCCCCCAAAAAAACGAACGGCCAGAGACCTGAAGTCCCTGGCCGTTTCTGTTTGGAGCGCCGCGCGAACTCAGTTCGCGTCGGGCTGGGTGTCGACGAACTCCGCGATGTGTGCGGTGTAGTCGTTGCCAGCGATGGCCGTCGTGCCGCTCTCGCCAGCCTTCTCGCCGATGATGAAGGTGATGTCCTTGGGGATCCCAGCGTCTTCGTAGGCGTCGATGTCGGAGCCCGCATTGCCGTAGGCCGCGGTCACCGTCCAGCCGAAGTTGTTCTTGATGCGGTTCACCCAGGTGCCCTTGTAGGTGCGGGCCGAGTCGCCGAACACCAGCTGGTTTGCGGTGATCACCGGACCCTCGGGGAAGCCGTGCTCCACCATCCACGCGCGCGTCTCCGCGCGGAAGAAGTGCGGGCGAGCGGTGAGGTAGACCACCTGGTAGCCCTTCTGGGCCCAGTGGTTCATCATGACCGACGCGGACTTATTCTCCTGCGGGTCGTAGCTGCCGTCGGCGATCTGCTTGGAGAGCTCCTCATCACTGGAGGTCAGGGTGCCGTCGATGTCTGTCACGACGACCTTGGTGCCCTTGTCCAGCAAGTAGGTGTAGTGCACGGCGCAGCTGCCATCGCCCTCGAGGATGGCGTAGCTCACGCGCGGCGGCTGGCCGCCAGCGAAGTCGTTGAGCGAGAAGGAGTACTTACCGTCGGTGTCGGTCTTCTGGCGACCGAGGCTCTTCCAAGAGCTGCCGTCTTCGACCCAGAAGCTCACGTACTCCTCGCTGAAGCCCGTGAAGCTCAGCCCGGAGGCGTTGACGGAGCGCGCCTTCGTGCCCTCGAAGATGTACGGAGCCGTCAGCGGTGAGTCTTCGACTGGGATCGTCGTGTATGCGTAGCTTTCACCCGGATTGCCGAGGATGTCTGACGCGGCGTCCTTGTTGCGCTCGAGGCCCTCGGTGTCGGCGGAGTCCGCGCTCTCGAAGCTGCTGCTCTCCGTTGTGAAGGGGAGCGTACCGGGATTGGGGCACTGCAGGGCGCCGCTGTTTCCTGTGCCGCCGCTGCCGTTGCCGCCGCTGCCATTGCCGCCTTCATCGGTGCCGCCTCCACGGCACGCGGGTACCGCGGCCATCAACGCCACCAACGCCAACGCTCGCTTCGAAGTATTCAAACGCATGATGCTCTCCAATCGTGGGCTAGCCACATTCAAGTAAGCAGCGCTGGCGCACCGAGCGACCGCGCGCTGATCCATCTGACTCAGAACCAACCGAACTGCATGAACACGAAGACCTCATCACCAATCAGCGGGTTCCCGTCGGAGTCCGTCTTGGGTCCTTCGAGCAAGTCCGTCAGGCGATAGGCGATCTGAAGCTTCGCGCGGTGCTCCTCGATGTACACGTTCGCACCGAACTCGAGGGTGCGGCGCTCGGTGTTGTCGACCACCGCATCCTGCCCGGCGGGAAAGCCATCCTCGCTCTGGTTCACGTCGGAGATCTCCATGCGCACCACCGGCTCGAGCTGCGGACGCATGAATGGCAACGGGAGGACGTATCCCGCTTGAACCGCGATCCCCTGGCGCTTGACGGCCTTCCCCCCATCGCGCCCGTCACGCTTGGCTCCGATGTATTCGGCGCGTGCCGTTGCCCCGTGGAAAACCGCGCGGAAGTCTGCACCATAGCGGGTCTCCGCAAGGCCGACGTCGTCAATGCCGAAGCCCTTTCCGAGCTCCGGGGTGTAACCGATCGACCCGCCCGCCGTGAGCTGGAGCTCGCTATCCCATAGGTCGGACTCACTCTTCAGCGGCTCGTGCAGGCTGACCTCCAGCCGCCCGCTGTAGGTAAATTTATCGTCGATGTTACGACGCGCGCGAAAGCCACCTTCGCCGTTTGCGATCATCGCACCCCAGCCGATCCACACCGGGTCGACGTCTACTTCGCCTCGCAGGCGCGCCCCTTGGTCGCGCCCAAACGCCAGCTCGCGGACGCGAGCGGCCAGGGGAAATTGCAGCTGGGCCTCTGACTGCATCTGGGCCAAGCCGAACGGCTGCTTCATCTGCCCGACGTCGAGCATCACCAGCTTGCTGTTCAACCCGAGCGTGCCGTAGACGTCCTTCGGGTCGAAGTTGCCTGTCGCGACGTCGAAGCCGAACTCCATGCCCATGAAGAAGTGCTCGTTCAGCTCCTGCTTCCCCTTGGCGGTGAGGCGGGCGTTCGCGAACTCAAAGCCGTCGTGGGAGTCGTCCTCGTTGAACGGCGTGTCGACCTGGGACACGAACCCTGGCTGGATGTAGCCCCCAAGCGTCAGCGAGAGGTTCGCGATCTTGACCTGAGCACCGCCATCCTCCGAGTCTTTGCCCTGCGGCAACGGCTCGACCGGCGGTGGTTCGACCGCAGGCGGGCGCTCGAGCGTCTGCGCGAGAGCGGGAGTGGAGAGTAAGGCTAACGAAGAAGCAGCAAGCAGCGGCCAATGGATTTTCACGTCACTCCGAGCCGCTGGACGGGGATCCGCAAGGCCCGTGGGCCCGCAGTTGAAGCGTCGTTCGAGTCGCCAGCAGCGGCGCGAACATGAGCACATCTGTGGGCGTTTGGGTGCGTCGCCTCGCAAAAAGCTACGGGCACGTTACCAAGCCGTCACAATCTCTAGACGGCCCGGAAACGTGCCCGGATGCGTGAGCAGCGGTCAGCTCAGTGGTGACGGGTGCCGGTGCGCTTGCGCGACTTGAACGGCTTGGGGTCCAGGCCATCACGAGGCCCAGGAGCACGGCGCTTACCGAAGGCCGGGGGCCCATTGCGCCGCTCTGGCGCGCTCGGGAGAGTGCCCTTGAAGCGGTCGATCCGCAGTCCCGGCTCACGCGCGTCGGGCTTCCGCGCGGCAACTTCAAAGGCCTGAGCGACGTCGCTCGCGACCTCGAAGACGCTCATGCGCGCTTCGACGCGCACCGCGCCGATCGACTGACCACGAATGCCGCCGCGACGACACACGTGGGCGATCAGGCGCGCTGGGTTCGCGCCACCGCGCTCCCCCCAGTTGATGAAGAACGGCACATAGCTCTGGGCGCGCGGCGTGCGATCGCGCTCCACGAAGCCGCCGGCTTTCGCCTCGGCTTTGCCGAGAGGAAAAGGCTCACGCGGCAGCACCGGCTCGGCGAGCTTGATCAGCGTCGCAACCAGCTCGGCGGGGTCGCGGTCCGAGAGCAGCCCACGGGCGTACTCCAGCTCGGCCTCGTTGTACCTCTCCCCCTCCAGAACCTCGGCCTGCAACAGCTCGAACATGCGCGTCCGAGTCTGCTTGGTGATCGCCTTCTGCACCTTGTCGGGGCCGGGGCCCGGACGCCAGTTGCAGTTGACCCCTGCGACCTGCAGCAGGCGACGGATGCGACGCTCGGCAGTCGTGGGGACGATCAGGATGCTTTGGCCCTTGCGCCCGGCGCGCCCGGTACGGCCACTGCGGTGCGTGTAGACATCGGGATCGTTGGAGAGCCCCATGTGAATCACGCGCGCGATGTCGGGGACGTCGATGCCGCGAGCGGCCACGTCCGTGCAGATCAGCGTGCTGATGACGCCGGCCTTGAAGGCGTTGAGGGTGCGCGTGCGCTGGGCCTGCGCCAGATCGCCGCTCAAGTGCAGCGACGCGAAGCCGTCTCCAGCGAGCATCTCAGCGAGCTCCTGGGCGTCCACCCGGCGCTCGACGAAGATCAACGTGCGCTCGCCCTGGCTCATCAAGAGCAGGTTGACGAGGCAGTTGTAGCTCTCGCCCCGACGCACCAAGTGGGCGATGTGCTCGATGTCTTGGTTCGCCTGACCGAGCTCGGTGCCCGCGACGTGCAGCGGGTTCTTCTGAAAGCGATCGGCGAGTGACTTCACCGCAGGCGGGAAGGTCGCGGAAACGAGGTGGCTGCGACGCTCTTCGGGCATCGCGCCGACGATGGCGTCGAGGTCGTCCTTGAAGCCCATGTCGAGCATCTGATCGGCCTCATCGAGCACCACGTGGCGCACGCTGTCGGCGTTGAGTACGCCGGTCGTGAGGTGATCGTTGAGGCGACCGGGGGTGCCAACCAGGATGCGTGGCTTCCGCGCGAGGGGCTTCTTGTCTTTCCAGACTTCGGTGCCGCCAGTGACACAAGCGACGTCCACACCGCGCACGCCACTGAAGAGCCAGCTGAGCTCTTCGGCGACCTGATTCGCGAGCTCGCGAGTCGGCGTGATCACCAACGCCTCGGGTCCGCTGCGACCGGGAGCCGGCTCGAGCAGTTCCTTCGCCAGCACCATGCCGAGCGCTACGGTCTTGCCGGAGCCCGTCTGGGAGGAGATGCGCAGGTTGCGGCCGGGAGAATCCGCATCGAGCACCGCGCGCTGGACCTCCGTGAGAGAGGAATAGCCGCGCTCCTCGAAGGCCGCACGCAGCGGCTCCGGAACGCCGTCCAGGGGATCACGCACGGGCACGCCGCTCAGAGGAGAAGACACGGGTGCGTCGTCATCGAAGCCCTCGACGTCGTCGAAGGTCGTTTCGGGAAGAGATTGGGACATGTAGAGGTACGCCGTTCCTGCGCTTTTCGCGCTTCACACGAGCCTGCGGAGCCTAGCCGCGTGTGGCTCACACGAGCGTGAGCGACGAAAAACCAAGAGGAGCGGCGATGCTCTGTGCGCCTCGAAAGCGCTCAGGCCAGTCGGGACGCGAGGCACGCCTTACGGCGCCGCGTCCCTTGGGGGAGCGGAGTACTACTCGCAAAGCACCCGGTCAGCAAACCGAAGCTTGCAAAAAGTCACTTTGCGGTCGGATCAGCCCGGCTGGGCCGCCCGTCGCCCAGCGGGCGCCTCACCTCGCGGAATCAGTACAAATCGCAGACGTTTGGGTTGCCGAGCGGAGTCGTTGCGCAGGTGCCTTCCACACACTGCGTGGTCGCACAAGGGCGGTCGAAACAGCTCTCACCGGGCAGAGCTGCCTTGACGCAAGTCCCATTTTGACAGCCGTAGTCCGCGCCACACGGCGTGAAGTCGTCGCAGCTGGCTCCCTCGCCACGACCTGTCACGCAGGTTCCGTAGCCACTGGTACCCCCTTCACAGAACAACCCCGCCTCGCACTTGTTCACCGTGTCGACGCAGGAGTCGCCCTCGGCGATTCGATCACATGGATCGAGGCAAACTCCGTCGAAGCACTCGAGTCCCCGATCGCACTCGTTGTCCGTGCAGCTGCCACCCCTCGGGATATCTCCGTGATAAATCTGACAGACGCCGCAGTGGGTGTAGTCCCACAGCTCGTCCACGCACACGTTTCCAGCGAAACTGTTGACGCGCTTCGCTGCACACTCAGCGTCGAACGTCAGACCCTCGTTGCGCGAGGCGTCCTGCGAGTCTGCTACCGAGGTCGTGAACAGCGCCTCACACTCCGCCTGGTCGGCGAAGTCGTACACGGGGCTCGGGGGACAGTCGCACTTGTAGAATCCTCCGCACACTCCCTTGGCATACAGCTCAGCGTACTGTTCCTCAGACACGCTGATGACACCACCTCCGCCACCCCCGTCCGAGCTGCTGCAGGCGGCAACGATGAAAGTGGAGGTGATGGCTACCGCGAGCAGGGACGGAATCGACTTCATCCGAGCCCAATACTTCAGGAGACACCGCGAGTCGACTGGCTTCGAGCGACCGCGCGGTCTATTCGTTGCGACCACTGGCGACGCGACCTTCAGTGCGGCACCTCAGTCAGCGGATAGCGGATGATCAGCCGCCCCGCTTCTTCAGGGAAACGCAGGCTCTTGAAGGTGGCGTCCATGCAGCGGTCGAAGTAGCCGGCCCCACCTTCGAAGCTCGTCTTCTCGACGTGGCCATCCGGCGCGATCACGAACTCGATCACCGCGACCTGGATCGTCTCCTGGCGGCTGTGCGCGCCTTGGTAGCAACGCCGAAAACGCGCCTGCGCCTGACGCATCACGCGCCTGTACACCGCCAGACGGCCATCGGTCTGGCGAACCGTGGGGATCCGAGCGGTGCTCCCTGGTGGCTTTGCCGAGGGCTCAACGGGCTCGTCCTCCAAGGGGAGCGCGGCTTCCGAGGGCGACCCGACTTCCGACGTGGGCTCGACTTCGCCGTCATCGTCCCCGCGCACCTCACCCGGATCTCGATCCGTTTGGCTGGGTTTGGGCACTGGCGAAGGCCTGGGACGAGGCGCGTCACGCAGGCGCACTGCTGTCTCCCGCAAGCGCTCGACCCGGGAGGCGTTGCACGCCGTGTCCCCGGCAGCTAGCGCCGCCTCCATGTGGTCTGCGATCTCCTCGAACGCGGCTGCGTCGCCGGCATCCGCGCGCGTCGCCAGTTTTCGCCATGCATCCGTACGGAAAACGATCTGGGTCCAAGCCGCGGCATCCGAGCGGGAACAGGCGAGCTCGGTATCTGCAGCCAGATCGGGCGGCTTTTTTGGGGGAGAGGCGCACCCAACCGCGCCGAGCAGCACCACCAAGCCGCCGAAACACCTCATCCCTTGGAGTATAGCCCGTTCTCGAATCTGCGAGTCGCCTTCTCACAATTGCGAACGAACCGGGTACCTAAGGCGCGTTAGCTTGCGCCAAGGAGGTCTTGTGTTCCGAACTACCCATGCCAGCACTTCAGATACAGTACTTCGAGCGTTCACCGTTACCTTTGCGCTGCTGCTGAGCAGCGGGCTCGTCGGCTGCAAGAAGCGGGATCCCTGCCGAGGAACGCCCCGCGCCGAGAACTGGACGGGACACGCTGACTTGTTGCCACCCGACGCGATCCTCTGCGCCAACGGGATCCGCAAGGACGTGGACGAGGGATCTCGGCGTTACGACGCGGCGAACGTTTACGTTCCAGGAACCAAGGCTGAGGCCTACCTCAAGATCACCAAGCACCTGGAGGGCGAGGGCTGGCGGGAAACGTTTCGCAACGACCTGTACTCTGGCTATGACAGCAGTACCGGTGAGAAACTTTCCGTGCAGATTTTCAAAGACACGGACTACAGCCGCGCGCAGTTCGAGTACAGCCTCCCGAAGTCCAAGCCCTGAGGCCGGGGAACCACAGAAACCCGAGCGAATCCCAACGAGTGTAGAAGAACGCGGCGATACGCCACGGCCAACAATCGCACGCCGCGCGATTAACCCCGCCCCGCTCTTCAGCCTCGGCGCCTAGCATTCCCGTATGGGAGTTCAGGGGATGACGAAGCGGACGGCTTCTAGGAGCGGCCTGCTAGGTTCGCTGGTCTTGAGTAGCCTCTTGGTGCTCACGGGTTGCGGCGACGACGGCGACGGAGGCTCCAGCGGTGGAACCGGGGCAACCGCAGGCACCGGTGGGGCTAGCGGGGGAAGCGCAGGGTCGACGAACGGCGGAAACGCAGGGTCGACGAGCGGCGGAAGCGCTGGTTCGACGAGCGGCGGAAGCTCGAGCGGCGGTGGCAGCTCGAGCAGCGGTGGCAGCTCGGGGGCCGGAGCGACGGGCGGCAGCGGCGGCAACGCGGGAGCTGCCGCGGGCGGCAGCGCGGGTGCGTCGAGTGGCGGTTCGGGTGGTGCAACTGCTGGAGCCGGCGGAAGCGCTGGGGCGGCAGGTAGCGCCGGAAGCGGAGGCACCGCCGGCGCAGCAGGAGCCAACAACGCAGGCCCCTCCTCGGATCGTCACGTGAAGCGCCCCAAGGGCACGAAGTACGCGGGTAATGGCTACTGGGAGTACCTCCCCCCCAACTACGCCACGCAGGCGAAGCACCCGCTCATGGTCTTCTGGCATGGCGTCGGAGAGAACGGCGACGGCGGAGCTACCGATCTGGACAAGGTGATCAGGAACGGCCCGCCGAAGCTGATCGACAAGGATCAGTGGCCGAACTCGCGCCCGTTCATCGTGCTCTCCGCGCAACACACGGGCAACGGCAACTGCCCCAGTGCAAATGAGATCCACGACTTCATCACGTTCGCGATCGGCGCCTACAAGGTCGATACCAAGCGCGTGTATTTGACTGGGCTCAGCTGTGGAGCGATCGGCAGCTGGAACTACTTCGGGAACTACATCGATCAGCAAATCGCTGCGATCGTCGTGATCGCGGGCGACGGGCGGAACGCCTGGAACAAAGCAGGCTGCGACCTAGGCAAGGTACCGATCTGGGCTTTCCACGGGGATATGGACCCAACGGTCAAGCCTGTCGGCTCAATCGAGCCGATGACGAACCTCCAGGCGTGCACCTCCCCTGCTCCGGTGGACGCCAAGCTGACGATCTATCCCGGTGTCAAGCACGACTCCTGGACCCGCACCTACGACCTGAGCGCGGGTCACGACATCTATAGTTGGATGCTCGGCTACACCCATCCTTGAGGTGACGAACCCGACGCTCTACGGCGCCACCACACCCGGCAGATCGGCGGACTGCACGACTTGAAACAGCAGCTGATGCCCCTGCTGATTCGGGTGCACTCCGTCGGTCAGCTGATACTGCGTGTTCGCGGTGCCGTCGCTATTCGTGAGCGGCGTCCAGAAGTCCAAGGCTCGCGAACCGAAGTCACTCAGCACCGCCAAGCTAAGCGACCGCGAGAGGGCGATCGTCTCCATGGTGGTGGTCTGCAAGTTGCGCGGCTGGGACGTCGAGATCCAGATCGGGATGTTCGCAGCCTGTGCGGCGTTTGCGATGGTGTGAAGGTTGTCGACGATTTCCTTCGCGCTGTAACCGCCGACCTCCAGGTTTCCACCGGACGGATAGTTGGCGATGATGGCGTCGGGACTCTCGGCCAGAGCACGCGTGATGTTTCTCTGCGGATCCACCGGGGGCCGATTCGCGGTGTTGGGCGTCCCCGTGGGCAGCGCATCGTAGGTGGACGCTCCCGCCAGGGCGAAGCTCACGACCTGGGAGCCTGGCCGCGCTGCAGTCAAGGCATCGGTGTAGAGCGCCACCCAGCCTTTGTAGCTCGGGTCCCCTCCATAAGCGGTCTGATCGAGGTTCTTGGCTGCCGCCGTCGAAGACCCAAGCACCACAATCTTCAGCGGTGCACCGGTCCCGCCAGCGCTACCTCCGCTGCCCGCCCCCGAGGCGCCCCCTTGAGCTCCGGCGCCGCCTGAGTTTCCGGCGCCGCCTGAGTTTCCGGCGCCACCTGCCGCTGCACCGCCGGTCGTTGCGCCTCCCGCTGCTGCGCCCCCCGACGCAGTGCCACCGGTCGCCGCGCCGCCTGAAGCAGCGCCACCCGAAGCAGCTCCGCCAGACGCTCCGCCACCGCCGCCGGACGCCCCCGAGCCGCCGCTTCCCTCACCGTCACTGGAACACCCCAGCAGCGCGAGCGCACCAAGCCACACCCAAGTTTTCAAAGCCATCGCCTGATGTTAGGGAGCAACCCCCACCGCGGCAACGATTTCCCATGAGGGATTGTCCCGGCAGCCAGAAATCATGAGCGATCGTCAGATCGTCCCCAACGGACTGAGAGAGGGCTCGACACCGACCATCCTTTCCTCGCGGCAATTTGAGGTTCCCACACCATGCTGGGCGCGGAAGGCCGCAGCGCGCAGAACTTTACCTCGCAGGTCATTGAGCACGGCGCCTCACCGCCCAAGCTCCCAGGCATCAACCAAACAGGAGCTCTCATGACCCAAAGAACTCACAAACTCTGGCTCAAGGTCGCGGCGATTGTCGTTGGTTCGTTCGCACCGGTGTTCTTCCTCGGCACGATGCCGGGCACCGCGGAACCGGCGCGCTTCAGCATGGACCTCTTGAGCTGGCCGGTCGACGGCGCCACGACTTGGACCAGCCCGGACACGCGCTTCCTCTCCGCACTGACCGGCGGCTTTCTGCTCGGCTGGGGCGTAACCATCTGGATGTTGTCTGAGCGCCTGTATGACCTGGCACCAGAATCCGTCCGGAAAATCGTCGTTTCTGGGCTGGTGTGTTGGTTCTGCCTAGACTCGTCCGGCTCGATCGCCTCGGGCAACGCCTCCAACGCGCTCTTCAACGTGCTGGTCTTGCTCTTGGCAGTGGGTCCGCTGTGGTTCCCTGCTCGGCCACAAGCGACCGATGGGAGCCACGAGCCAGCGCGCTAGCACCCGGGGCACGGCGCGCGATGAGTCGGACGAAATTTCAGATCCGACCCACGCCCCGCGCGTAGTATCGCACCCATGGATCAGAGCGATCGAGGAGTGCCTTCCAGGGCTGCGAGGACGCACCACGCGCTACTCATCATCCTGGGGCTCGCGGCCATCAGCGGTTGTCACGACGCGGAAACGACTGCGGGGAAGGGCGCGACGGCGTCTGAAGCAGCAAATACCGCGTCTGAAGCAGCAAGCGCTGCGCCGGCGGCGCCCCCTGCCAGCGGGAAGCGCGACGAGCTGTGCGACACCCCGCCCACATACGAGACCCTCAAGGTCCCACTCACCCGCCGCATCGAGGAAAAAGGCGTGGTGCTGGGCGTTCTCCGGATTGCGAAAGACAACTCCGCCAAGTTCACAGCGGACCCAGGCGCGCCAGCTGCGTCCATCAAGCGCCTGGCTCAAGTGATAGAAGAGCTGGCAAAAGGGGAAGGCACCCTCAACCTCGACTGGGGCGGCCGCACGCCAGCGGGCGTCGAGTACTCGTGTGGGGGAGAGGTGAAGCGTTCCGATCCGCGCTACCCGGCGCTGTTCCTGGTGCGAGTGAGCAGCCGCTATGACCGCTCGCTCAAGTTCGTCGAGCTACCCGACGAAGGTCACTAGACTGGTGGCGCGGCCGGCGCGCGGGAACGCGCCTGCCCGCCAGGCTAGTGGAGACCGCAGACGCGGGGGATGGCGGAAAACTCTGAGCAGACGCCGTCCACGCAGGGCGAGAACGCGCACGGGCGTTCCCCACACACCTCGCCGGGAAGCGCCGCCAGCACGCAAGCTCCGTCCAGGCAGATGAGACCTTGCCCACACGGTGTCCCTTCCCCACAAGATTCCCCTTCCTTGGCTGCGTCGACACATTTGCCGTCATTGCTGCAGCGCAGCCCCGTCTGACATTGGTTCACCGATGGGAGGCAGCCCTCCCCCATGAGCAAAGGTCGACACGGCTCGACGCAAACACCTGCTACGCACTTGAGGCCACTCTCACATCCTCCCGGTAGGCAGGCCGCACCTAGCCCGAACGTGCCAGCGTAAACGTCGCACTCCCCACAGGTCGTGTCGGGCCGCGCCTCATCATGGCAAACGTCGCCGGCGAAGCGAACGAGGCGCTGAACGGCACATTCAGCGTTAAAGTGTTTCCCCGAGGCAACTTCATCCGCTTGCCAGTCTTGAATCCTCGTGGTCATCTGCGCTTCGCACGCAGCTTGGTCCGCAAACGGCGCGTCCCCAGCCCCCACGAGGTCGTCACACGCGCACTGCTGGTAGCCCGCGCACAGCCCCTTGGCGAAGTCAGTTGCAAAGGAGTCTTCGATCGCTCGCGCTTGTCCCTGCGACTCCGACTCCGATCCCGATGGCGGATCCGACAGGTCGCACCCCCCAGAGGCGAGTGCAACGAAAGCCACAAGAACACCCAATCCAAAGGCCTGACGAAAGATCATGCCTGAACCACTAGGGACGGATTCAGTCCGTAGCAACGCCCAATCTCTGTCCGCCTCGGCGACCCGGCGGAAACGCGCGCTCATCGACGCAAACCTGCGCAGAATCGTGCGGTCATCGCCGACGCCTCACTGCTCGCATTCAGCTCCGAGCGGAGCGCAAGCAGGGACCGCCCGCCAATCTGGACTCACCTCAGCACCGGCCACGACCCACCCCCAACAGCGAACGCGCGAAAGCGCGCAGCGATCTTCAAGGCACTTGGAACCGCAAGCCACAGAGCGAACGCGCGAAGCGCGCAGCGATCCTCAAGTCACTTGAAGTCGCTGAAGCCCCAGCAGCCTCGACACAACCCAACCCACGAACGCGACGCGAAGCCCGAAGGGCGAGCCAAAGCCCAGCGCGGGCCGTCCTCAAGTCACTTGGAGTCGCTGAAGCCCCAGCAAGCTCGACACAACCTAGCGAGCGAACGCGACGCGAGCCCCCGGCGAGCCAAAGCCCAGCGCGGGCCTGCGGGCGCCCGCGCTGAAAAGAATCGACGAGAGCCACAAACGCGAAAAGGGCAAGGTCCCTTAAGCAGACCTCGCCCTGGATCGAGTGGGCGCAACAGGATTTGAACCTGTGACTTCAACCGTGTGAAGGTTGCACTCTACCGCTGAGTTATGCGCCCGAGCGGAGCGAACTCCGCAAGCCTCCCAAAGGAGGACGAGCTTCATAGCCTCGATTCCGAGCTTGGGCAATCCACTCTCTGCAGAAAATCGACGCGCAAGGGGGACGCACGGGCGCCCCGTGATATAGACCGCGGCCGATGTCAGCTGAGGATCCGACCAGCGTCTCCCCCAACGCCCCCGCGCCGTCTCCCGCGCCGCCCGCGGCCCCAGCCCCGCCAGCGGCGGCCGAGGAGCCGCCCAAGCTCACTCCGGAAGGTCGCAAGGACCGCGTGCGTGGGATGCTGATCGTCTTCGTCACCTTCCTGGCCACGCTGTGCCTCGCGTGGTGGGCGAAGTGGAAGAACACACCCGTGCCCGCGGAGCCTCCCGCCGAGCCGGATCCCAGCGCCGCGGTGGGCTTTCCCAAAGCCGTGGACGCCGTCGCCACCCTTCCCGCAGCTCGCAAGCGTACCCCACGCGAGGTGCTGCGCGGGATCGTGCTGCGCGGCGTGAAGAGCGACGGCACGGTGGACATCACCGAGAAGGGCTCCGAAGTCCGCTTCGTGTTTCAGAGCCGCCCTGGCGAGGGACCGCAGCCCCCGCGTGACCCCGAAGGCCGCCCGAATCGCCCCTACTGCGGCAAGCAGGTGGTGAAGGTCAAGCCGGAGGGCCTGCAGGAAGAGGAAGACGAGACCAAGTACTCGTGCTCCTCGAAGGGCTTCGAGCCGCTGCCCGAGCCGCGCTGTGGCCCGAAAGAAGTCTGGGCACACGCCGTCGCGAATAATATCCCCAAGGATAAGTCAGCGCAGCTCGAGTACTACCGCGCAAAGGCCGGCCCTGCCTGGCGCTTCCGCATTCCAGGCACCCGCCACCGCTTCAGTCTGTATGGCGACTGCGAGCGCGAGATCAAGGGGTTGGATGAGGTAGGCTCGGTTCCGTAGGGATACCAAGGCCGGTGCGGCGCCTCAGCTCCGCCCACAGCCCGTCTGCCATCTCCTGATCTTTCACGGAGAACGGCAGCACCTTGCGCCCAGCGGCCTTGCCCACCTTGAGCATGGCGGGCTTGCGCTGCGCCTGCGCCACCTTGTCCAGCTTGGTGGCGACCACCAGCGTCTGGAGCTTCGGTCGAGCGACGCGCGGTTCTTCAGCGAGCATCTTCAGTAGATCCTCGTCGTCCGGCTCGAGGCCGCGACGGAAATCGATCAGCAGGCAGACCACCGCGAGCGTCGGGCGCGCAAGCAAGTAACCTTCGATCAGCTCCGCCCAAAGCTTGCGCTCGGTCTTGGAGCGCCGCGCGTAGCCGTACCCAGGCAAGTCCACCAGCGTCACCAGCGACTGATCGGTGAATCCCACCTCGAAGAACGAAAGCTGACGCGTGCAACCCGGGGTGGAGCTCGTGCGCACCAGGTTCCTGCGCCCCATCAGGTGATTCATCAGGCTGCTCTTGCCGACGTTCGAGCGCCCGGCGAACGCGATCTCGATGCCCGTCGGAGGCGGCAGTTGGCTCTCATGGGTCGCACCGGCGACGAACTTCGCGTCGGTGATGCGCGGCAACGCGCGCGCCTTGGCAGGAGACTGAGTCACCCCGCGGCTCTAGCTCACATCGCCGTGAAACGCATGATCCGGCGCGAGTTTTGTTGCGGAAAGGCGATGGTCTAACGCCTTACGCTTTGTTTTGCTTGGGGGGAGAGGTCAACCAGGTGCCTAGGCTCGGCGCCGACGCAAGCGCCGCAGCAACGGGCGCCCAATGGCTGTTAGCTCTTCACTGCCGAGCAAGCGCGCCGCCGAGAGGAACACCGCACAGAACACAGTGGTCCCGGCCAAGCCAGGCAAGAGCCGCGAGAACCAGTCGCTGCCAACTCCCGACTTCACCACGTTCGCGAGCCAGTAGGCGGCACCCGCGGCGAGCAACGCCGCAAGCGCCGAACGCGCGGCGCTCTTCAAGATGTCGAAATTTCCGAGGTGTCCAAGGCGCTTCCCTAGCCAATACCACAGCAAGATCATCTGCACCGCGGAGGAGCCGGCCACCGCCAAGCTCACCCCAACGTGACCCAGCGGCCCACGCAGGAGCAACGCCAGGATGATGAATGCCGCGAGGTCCACCGCTGCCACGACCACGGGCGTTCGCGTGTCGCCCATTGCGTAGAACACCGCCACGAGTTGCCGCACGGCAGCGACCATCCAGATGTGCAACCCGAGGGCCATCAGCGAACGCGCCGTCTCGTGGGCGCTCTGGGCATCGAACTCGCCGCGCTGGAAGATCAACACCACCAGCGGTTCGGCCAGCCCCACAACGCCAGCTGTCGCGGCGAAGCCCACGAACAACGCCAACCGCATGCCGTACGCGAAAGTCTTCGCGACCTCTTCCCGCTCGCCCCTGGCAAACAGCAACGCCAAGCTCGGCAGCGTCGCGGTTTGCAACGCCATCACGAAAATCCCCTGAGGAAAGTCGCAGAGCCGTAGCGCGTAGGCGAAATACGACTGGGATCCCAGGTCCAGTTCCGAAAGGAATCGCCGCGCGAGGATGACGTCGACGTAGTACACGCCAACGCCGATCAGCACCGGTCCCATGCGTTTCAAGGCCTGACGCACACCCGGGTGACGGAAATCGAAGCTCGGCCGCTCGAAGTAGCCTATCGCCCGCAGGCTGGGCCACTGGGCGATCACCTGGAGCACCCCACCGATGAGCGCACCAAACGCCATCGCGAGGATGCGCTCGTAGCCACTTGCCCCGAGCCAGCCCGGCAGCGCCAGCGCGAAGAAGATGAACGCAACGTTCAGCAGCGCCGGAGCGAAGCTCGTGGCGACGAAGCGTCGGTAGGTGTTGAGCGCTGCAACTCCAAGGGCCGCAGTGCCCATGAAGAAGATGTAGGGAAACACCCAGCGCGCGAGGGTGACGGTGCGCTCGAACTGACCAGGATATTGGTGGTAGCCCCCAGCGAAGAGCTCGACCAGGTACGGTGCGCCGAGGACTCCTGCGACGCTCACTACGACCAGGATCGTGAGGGACAGACCGCGCATCGCCCGGAAGAATCGTCTAGCCTCCGCCTCGCCTTGCTTCTCGCGAGTCTCTGCCAAGACAGGCAGCACAGCCGTCTGGACCGCGCCCTCCGCGAGCAACTGCCTCAGCACATTGGGCAACAAAAACGCGACGAAGAAGGCGTCCGTTTCCGCACGGGTGAAGATGCCAGCCAGCACCTGATCGCGCACCAACCCGAGGCCGCGACTCGCGAGGGTGCCCGCGGCGACCACGCCGGCACGCCCAGTGATCTGGCGACGCTCTTCATCACCTGACGTCTTTGCCTCTGCATCGTCCGCCGTCGCCGTCTCGGCAACGGCGGCCAAAACGTCCTTGTCGGCGGCCTCGGAGGGCGCGCCGCCCGCCTCGGGGCTCGGATCGGACGTGGGTGTTGGCACGCCTTGCCATAGCGCGCCCGTCCCCGGCTGGTCGACTTCTTGGATAAGTTCCGAGGCGCGGCGCGCCGCTCAATCCAAGCCGGCGTGCGCGCGTAAAATGTCCTCGACCAGGGCGATCACGGACTCAGCGTCTTCCGTCTCCAGGTGTTCCCCTCGCCCCAGGCCGATCAACCGCATACGCGTCGGCCCGCGCAGCACTCGCTGCGCCCCGCCACACTCACGACAGACCACGCCACCTCGAGCTGGGCTGATCCCCGCAGACTGGCCTTCTGGACAGGGTCGGCGGCAGACGACGCAAGCATCCAACTCGAGTGCCCAGCCCAGGCACTCGCAAAGGTCAAAACCAAACTCCGCCAGGACTCGGGGCGCGACGTCAGGCGGGCTGCTGTTCAGCGCATCGAGCAGTGTGCCACACGCCCGCCACGCCGCGGGCTCGGGTGTGCGAGGCGGCAGGGCGTGGCGCACCCAAGCCAGCCCGCGACCCGCTAGCTCCAAGTTCTCGAGGTGCTTCACGATCCCCACTCGCGGGAGCTGCACCGTCGCGTCCCGCAGCACACCCAGCTCCGCGTCGGGCCCTCGGTCGTCAAACTCGACGCTCAGCTGGTGAAACGGCTCCAGCGCCCCACCGAAGCGCTTTCTACTCTTGCGAGCGGAGCGACCGATCACACTGATACGACCATAGTCCCGCGTAAAAAACTGCAAGATCAGATCGGCCTCCCCCAGCACCCGAGAGTGCAAGAGCAGCGCGGCGGAGCGATGCGCAGTGCGCCCGCGGGCGCTCCGCATCGCCATCACGCGCCTCCCTCTGGCGATCGCGACCAACCAGCGTTTCCGCACGCAAACGAGCAATCAAAGCCACGCGAACCAGCCACTGCGTGATCTCTGGAGCTACGCAAGGCCGAACGAAAGCCCCCCGAGCCTCCCACCGTTGCTCGGCCGAGCTCAGTACTGACCGCATGGGCCCGCCGCGCACCGAATCCTTGCGGATCCAAGGAACAGAGGACCAGCGAGGGAAACTCCATCGGCCTGCTCACGACCGCGGCCGTCAGCCGCCCTCAGCCAGGAAACAGCGGCAGAATTGCCGAATTTTCGTCGGGGAGCGAGCGCAGCTGGCCCATGGGAGCCGCTGCAGCCGGGCAGCTGAGCCGTGAAAGCTCCTGCGGCACATCGTGCTCTCGCGGCTTCAACACGATGCTGAGCGCCAAGGTGAAGAGGATGAGGAGCAGCACGAACGCGATGGCTACACCGAAGCGTCGACTCCTCCCGGAACCGCCGGGGCTCGTCAACGGGAGTGGGGTCACCCACGCGACCTTGCGACTCGCAGTGTAACGAGCCAACACCTCGTCCGGTTCGAGATCGAGGGCGCGAGCGTAGGACTTCAGGAAGCCGCGAACGAAGACCTCTCCAGGCAGCTCATCGAACTGATCAGCCTCGATTCGCTCGACGCTGAGCACAGGAACGCGCGTGGCTCTCGAAATCTCTTCGAGGCTAATATTCCGCGCTTCGCGTGCCTTGCGCAGAAACTGACCGACGCTCTCCGACTCCATCTAGCGGTGGGCGAGCCTAATCCATGTTTCCGAGGAGCGCGCTGCAATCTTTCCCGGCTCGGGTGCGCTTCGAGAGCTTCATGCACCGCTCGAGATCCGTGCGCGCGTCCGACTCTCGCTTGAGCCGAATGCGTGATCGAGCACGGCCGAGCCACGCCTCTTGCAAGCCGCTGCACGCCTCATGTTCGGTCTCGAGCGCGGCGGTGTACTCACCGTTCGCCGCTGTGAAGTCGCGCTTCTTTTCGAACGCCAACCCCAGGCGGTAGTGGCCGACGCAAAAGTCGGGTTGCGCGGCGATGCTGCGTTGCAGAGCGTCGATCGCGGGATCCAGTTTTCCCCACTCCAAGTACGCCCAACCCAGGTTTCCCCAGGCTTTTTCGGGGCTCTGATACAGGATGTCTTCCGTCAGAGGCTTCAACACGGCTACCGCTTTGGCGTACTGCTTGCGATGCACCAGGACGACACCGAGTGTGTTCTTGGCGTCGCGGTAGTCCTTGTCGTGAGCAATGGCTAGGCGCGCGAACTTCTCCGCCTCTGCTAAACGACACTCATTGGGATCTGCTTCCCCACTTTCTGCGGCGGCGCAGAACTGCAGGTAGATCAGACTCACCAGGTGCGCCGCTTCCGAGTTCTCCGAGTCGAGCTCCACCGCACCGAGCGCATGCTCCAATGCTGCGCGTGGCTGCCCACGGCTGAGCCAGAGATCGCGAGCCACGTCGTACTCAGACTGAGAGCGTTTCGCGTCGTCCGCCGTCGCCGGTCCGTTGGACCCGGGGCAACCGGTCAGTGCGATGGCAGCAACCAGGCAGACCACGAGCGCTCTCAGCGAGCGAACGCCGCGCCTCACCCCCCGATCCAAAACCGGCGACGTCGACGGGAGCTGACGTGAAGGGGTGAACATGCGACGCCTTGGCGATTAGCGCACGCCCCGGAACCCGTCAACGCATGTCCAGTAGTTCTAGCGCCGGGGCTCGGGCGCCATGCCCCGGATCTGATCTTTCACGCCCAGCAGGTTGTACAGCTCCCTGAGCGCCTCGGCGTCCGGGATCTCGATGCTCTCGTCGACGATGCTCACATAGCCGGCCTCGCGCAGCTGCTGCACGGTGCGCTTCACCGTGTCCACGTCGAGACCAACCCGCACCGACAAATCCAGTGGGGAAACGCTGAGATTCACGCTGCCATCCGGGCTCCCGCGGCTGCCGAGGGCGTGCTGCGCTTGCTTGAGCAGCGCGACCACTACCTTGGACTGCGAGTCCCGCAGCATGAGGATTTCGATTTGATCCTCGGCGTCTCGCAGGCGGCGGATCAGCTGGTGCAACACGCGGGTGCCAACTGCAGGGTTCGAGCTGAGCACGTGTTGGAAGGTGTCATGGTCCAGAGCGAGCACCGCGCCATCGCTGAGCGCGACGGCCGTCGAGTTGCGCGGCGCACCTTGGAGCAGAGCCGACTCCCCGAACAGATCGCCTGGACGCACGACGCGCAGGCTGCGCTCGACCGCACCCACGCGCTTGATCAAGCGGACCCGGCCCTCTTGCAGCAAAAAGGCGTGGGTCGCCGCATCCCCTTCGCTGAAGATCACCTCGCCAGCGCCGAAGCGGCGGCCAAACCGCGAGAGCAGCCGTTCCTGATCCAAGACGTCGGGTGAGCCATCCATGGTTGGCGGGATGCTACGAGCAAACTCGCTTCAGAACCAAAGCATTACTGCTTCGAACGCCGCTCAACCGAGGGGACTGGGAGGCAAATCAGGCTTGATTGCGTCGGCTGCGCGCACGTAGAGCGGCTCGAAAGCTTGCGCCTCGCGCCCAACCGCCAGCGCGGCCACCCGGACGGCTTCGGGCAGCGCAGTGGACACGCCGAGCCCAAGCTCCGACGCGGGCTCACCTAGCCACTGCGGCGTTTCCGTGAGCTGCTTGAGCACCCAATCGGAGACCTCAGCGCGGGGCTTCGCGACGGGTTCGTGCAGCGGCTGACCACCTGGGTCAAACGCCTGAACGAACAGCTCGCCCCGGCGCGCGTCGATCAACGCCACCCGCAGCACCCCCGGCGCCTCAGCGGCGAGCGCCTCGAGGGACCCGATGCCGACGAGGGGCCGGCCGAGCCCCAGCGCGATCCCCTGCGCCAGTGCGATGCCTACACGCAGCCCAGTGAAAGATCCGGGGCCGATCCCAACCGCAATGCGATCGAGGCTCCCGCGGCTCCAGCCTGTTTCCGCCATGCACTGTTCCAGCAGCTTCGGCAGCTCTTCACCATGTGCGTTGAGGCGCTCGTGGCTCCCGCCCCAGGCCAAGCGGTCGCCTTCCCACAGGGCGCAAGACCCGCGCCGGGTGGACGTCTCGAAAGCCAGGACTCGCTGAGGCACGGCGGGCGTCTAGCACACTCGCGCTCACCAGGTGTATCGTGTGTGGTCGTGACGATCATCGTGCCCCACTTCGACTTCCGAATCGATTTCGGGGTGGCAGAAGATCAGGGGCGTCGTCGGGAGACGCTCGAGGACGCGCACCTCGTGCTGCCGGAAATCTCGCTGTTCGCGGTGGCGGACGGGATGGGAGGGCATGCGGGAGGCGAAGTCGCCGCGCAGCTCGCCCTCGAGGAAGTGGAGAGCGCGATCCGTGGTGGACGCGCTCAACGCATCATCCAAGCCTACGTGTCGAAGCCAGGCCTGGACGCACGGCGACGGGTGTTCGCGTGCTTGAAGCAAGCGGTCGAGCGCGCGAACCGTCGCGTGCGCGAAGAAGCCACCAAGCGCCCTGAACTCACTGGCATGGGCACCACGCTGGACATCGCATGGCTCGCGCGCGATCGCGCCTTCCTGGCGCACGCCGGAGACGGTCGCATGTACTTGGCGCGCGCCAACGCGATGCTGCAGATCACGCAAGATCACGCCCAGCTCGAGTCACTCAAGGCGAGCGGCGCGGTGCACGCGGGCGCCAAGCCCACGGCCCAGAATCGGCTGCTCAACGCGGTTGGACTGCAGGACACGGTGACCGTCGACACGTTGTTCGTTGAGCTCGACCGGGGGGATCGGCTGCTGCTGTGCAGCGATGGCGTGCACGGCCAGATCGAGAGCGAAGCGCGACTCGCGGAGCTCGTTCGGCGAGGCGCGCCGCGCAAGGCTGCGAAGGCGCTGGTGGAGACCGCCGGCGTGCTGGGTAAAGACAACTCCACGGCGGTGATTGTCGCTGTGGGTGAGCGCTTCGTGCGGCGTCCTGGCAGCGACCGCGGCCTCGCTGCGAGAGACCTCGAAGGCGCGCGCTCGAGTCCGCTGCTTTCAGGATTACCCCTGCCGCTGGTGCTGGCAACGCTCTCGGCTGGAGTGGAGATCGAACTCGAGCAGGGAGAGATCGTGCCGCGTGCCGTGACCAACGACTTGGTCGCGTACATCGTGCTCGAGGGCATCGTGCGCTTCGCCGAGGGCCGTGAAGTGGGCGCCGGCGCGTTGCTCTTCCCTGAGTCGCTGGTGGAAGTGAACAGTCGCGACCCGCTGCCCCAGGTGCGCTCCGATGCGCGGCTCTTGCGACTTCGTGCCGACGATTTCCAAGAAGTGTGCGCTGCGGACCCTGAGCTCTCGAGCCAACTCTACCGGCGCTTGGCGCGACATCTGGCCCGGCTTGGCCCTCAGCGTGCAGCTCCCAAGGCTACCAAGACACCGCTCCCCACGGCGCCGCCCGCGTCCGAGCGCATGGAGGTCAACATCCCTCCCCTCAGTCCTCCGGGGCTTGGCCCGCGCAAAGCGTGACCCAGTACCGCGGGCCGCGGTCAGAGGAAAACGTCACCTGGCGGGCGATCGCTCTTGCAAAGGCAGAACATTCGACTACCTTCCGCTCACCCTCGCTGGGACCTTCGAAATCGCAGCAAATCCTAGGTTTTTCTTGGGGTTGGTGCGATCCGAAGGAGTCCGGGGCGTAGCGCAGTCTGGTTAGCGCACTTGACTGGGGGTCAAGGGGTCGATGGTTCGAATCCATTCGCCCCGACCGGCTCCGCGGCTTCTGCCGCGGAGCCGCCAGCGAGGCCCTCCGCACCCCTGACCAGTCGCCAGCTGCAGTGGCGCAAGCTGGTTTGGCCCAGCGCCGCAGCGTGCGGTGCCCTCGCGAGCGAAAGCAGTGTCCCAGCGCACGATTCAGTACGCCTATCGCGATCCGCTGGAGGTCGTGTGGGTCGGTCTGCTGAATGAGCTCGGCTACCGCCTGGAACGCAGCGCCGAGGTATTCGCCGCATTCGACGGCCAGGGCACCCTGACGCTCTGCCACGGTGAGCACTTCGACCCAGACGACAGCTTGGCGCAGATGATCTTCCACGAGCTCTGTCACGCCTTGGTGGCGGGGAGCGCTGGCCTGCGCGCGAAAGACTGGGGCATGCAGAACGACGACGAGCGCGATCTGCTGCTCGAACAGGCGTGTCACCGACTGCAAGCGACCCTGGCTGCGGAGTACGGTCTGCGTGGGTTCTTCGGGGTCACCACCGATCATCGGCCCTACTGGGACTCCCTCGGCAGCGATCCGTTGCGCTCCACGCACCCAGAGGACGAACCAAGCATCGAACGAGCGAGGCTCGGCTACCAGCGTGCGACCCAGGGCCCCTGGAGCGAACCCCTGCGCCGAGCCTTGACTGCGACCAAGCAAATCGCCGATGCCGCGCGTGCGTTCGCAGACAACAATTCCCTATGGAAACAGACCAAGGCGCTCCATGCGTTGGGTGTAGCCGTGCATGGGGACCCGACGCTGACCTGCGGCGCGTGCACCTGGCTGTGGGAGGCTCAGTGCACCCGCAGCGCGGTGCGCGGCGATCAGCCGGTGCTCTCGCCACAAGCCGCTGATGCGGCCTGCGAACGGTTTGAGCCCCGCTTCGCCGACGAAGAGTGTGCGGCGTGTGGTGCGTGTTGTCGGGAAGGCTTTCATCGCGTGGAGCTCAGCGCTGCCGACAGCTTTGCCAAGCGGCACCTGGAGCTGGTGGAGCAGGAAGGCGATGTCTTGTTCGTACCTCGTCCTGGCGGTCGCTGCGTGGCGCTAGAAGTGACGGACGTCGGCTACCGTTGTCGCCACTACGCAGAGCGCCCCACCGCGTGCGCCGACTTCGAGTTGCGCGGCCCCGCATGCCTGGAAGCGCGCCGACGCGTCGGGTTGAGCGACTAGTCCGGTCGAACCGCAGCGCCAGTCGATCGCAGCGCGCATCCGCGCGGGTACGCGCAGCGCCGTGTGGATTTGTTGGGCGAATCTCGGAACTGCTCGTTAGACGCACCGCGAAATCTAGTGTGGCGTCGCTGAATGGTTTTTTTGGGGGGAGGTCCGCCGCTCGGTTGGCTCGCGGATCTTGCTTGACCAAACGTCCGCTTGCCCCCCACATGTACCCTATGCGGACCCTCTCCCCTCGCACCTCCCGCCGCCTAACCTCCCTTGGAATCCTGTCGCTCGCTGCAGCGATGTGGTGGCCAGTAGCCTGCAGTGCAGGCGAGTCGGGAGGCGTCGCTGAAGGGGGTGGCAGCCACATCGGCAACGGCGGCAACGGGGGAACGCAGGACGCCGGCGGCGACAGCAGCAGCGGCGGCAGCTCGCTGTTCGACAGCGACCTCGATCCGTACGCCAAGGAAGACAGCGACGGAGACGGCATCAACGACAGCATCGAGGGGCGCGCTGACAACCGGGACACCGACGGAGACGGAACGCCAGACTATCTGGACACCGACAGCGACAACGACGGGCTACTGGACAAGGACGAGGCGGGAGACCCCACCAAGCCGGTCGACACCGACGGCGATGACACGCCGGACTATCTCGACCCGGACAGCGACAACGACGGGCTCGGAGACAAGGAAGAGACCTTCTACGGCACCGACCCCAAGAAGTCCGACACCGACGGCGATGGCACGACGGACCTGGTCGAAGTCGAAGCCTGCGGGGGCGATCCGAGCTGCCAGGGCGACCCGACGGACCCGAACTCGAATCCCCAGAGCCACGGAAACTTCGTCTTCCTCGAACCCTATCAAGAGCTGCCCACGCCGCCCCGCGACACCCTCGACTTCGCCACGGCAATCCGCAAGGCAGACGTCTATCTGATGATGGACACGACCTACTCCATGAACGCGGCCATCACCAGCCTCAAGGCTGGCGTGTCGACGCCCACCTCGGGGCTCATCGATCGCGTGCGGGGTGTGATCAGCGACGTGTGGTTCGGCGCGGGAGACAACCGCGACTACCCCGCTGGAGGCTACGGAAACAAGAGTTGGGGTGACTACGCCTACCGCAACGTCGCCGACCTGACCGTCGACTCAGGCGCGGTCCAAAGCGCAGTCAACACCTTCAGCCTGGGTAACGGTGAAGACGTGCCGGAGAGCCACGTACCTGCGCTGTACTCCGCGGTCAGCGGCGCGGGGCTCCCGGGCGTCAGTCTACCCAGCGGCGGTTCGCTCCCGGCGCGCACCGATTGCCCGGCGGGGCACTGGGGCTACCCTTGCTTCCGCCCGGATTCGGTACCGATCTTGGTGATGATGACCGATGCTCAGTCCCACAATGGGCCAAGCGTGGCCCCGAACAACTACAACGACGGAGCGATCGGCGGCCACGCGCCGACGTACGCCGAGTTCATCAGCGCTGCCACCGACCGCAAGGCGAAGGTGATCGGAATCCACGTCAACGGAGGGAACGGCCTCAGCACCCTCCAGGCAATCGCTCGTGATACGGGCGCGGTGGACGGCGCGGGCAATCCGCTCGTAACGGGCTGGAACCCCGGCACCGCCATCAGCGACGCGGTGGTCAATCAAATCCAGATCCTCGCGGATCAGACTCCGATCGAGGTCACGGTGCGTTTCGTTGACGATCCTGCGGACGGCGTGGAGACCTTCTCGTCCTTCGTGGATCATCTCGAGGCGAACCCCAATGGCGATCCGGCGCGCGGCTGTGTGGCGCTGCCTGCGGTGGACACCAACAGCGATAGCTACCTCGACACGTTCTCAGCGGTGACACCGGGAACCCGCGTCTGCTTCGACATCGTCGTGAAGCAGAACGCGACGGTTCCTCCGACCGGAGAACCTCAGCTGTTCAAGGCAACGCTGGAGGTCGTCGGTGATGGCATCACCGTGCTCGACTCACGGGACGTGTACTTCCTGGTGCCCCCAGTGGTCGAAATCGATCCGAACCCACCGGCTTGAGCCACCTCAGGCGCCCGCGCCAACCGCCGCGGGCGCTGCAAGAATCGGAGCGAAGAAACGCGCGGCTGAAGGAGACGCGCGGCCAAAGAGCATGCGTGGCTCAGGGACAGGCGAGCCGCCAGGCGTCCAGATCCCACTGTTTGACCAGCGTGGAGAACCCGCTGGTCGTCGCGTCACCGCACACGCTGCCGAGCTTGGCGCTGCCCTCGCTCGGGTTGTCAACGTACTCGACGTGGAAGACGGCCTTGTTTGCGCTGATGAACGGCGCGAGCGCCGAGCACTCGTTGTAACTCAGGCACTCCTCGTTCAACGCCCAGTCGAAATTGCCGACCAGCTGCGGGACCAAGTCGAGGGCGTTCTTCAAGCCAACGCTCAAGCCGCGCGCGTGCGCCTCACTGGCGAGGAAGCGGTTGTAGTCCAGTTGATCAGCCTCGGTGAGCGGGAAGCCGCTCGAGTTCGAGTAGCCATCGACGTTGTCGGGCTCGACCCCGTCGCAGCCTTTGGTCACCGCCAAGTCGAGTCGCGCCTGCATGATCGAGCGCACGTTGCTCGAGCGCACGTCGAGCCACGTCTCCCCCGGCCAGTTGTCTAGAGGGTTCTTGTAGTCCGCAGCCTGGAACTGATTCGCGTCAGATCTCCAGTCCTCGCGGCTCCCCGCGGAGAAGTAGCAAATCACGACGCGTCCGGCCGCGTGGAGCGACTGCACCGCAGAGGCGTCGGTATCGAAGAGATCGACGTCATACATCGCGACGTCCACGCTGGTGTCCAAGGTGCCGGTCAACTGCCACTGCCAGCTGGTGCCGGGCGTCGGCGACCAGATCCCCCCGCCGCTTCCGGCAGTGCCAGCGCTGCCGGCAGTGCCTGCGCTTCCAGCAGTGCCTGCGCTTCCCGCGGCGCCTGCGCTGCCTCCCACGCCGCCGCTCGCGCCTACCCCACCGCTCCCCGCGGCGCCTGCGCTACCCCCAGCGGCGCCGCTGCCACCGCTGCCGCCACTTTCATTCCCCGCGGAACCTCCACTGGAGTCATCGTCAGGATTGTTGGATACCGAGGAGCATCCAACCGTTGTAAGCAACACAGCCAAGGCACTCGCGAGTCGACGCATGCTGCGAGGCTAGCAGGCGTCGACGCAGGCGGCATGGTGATTCCATGTGGGTAGCCCAGCGTGAGAAGAACCGTCCATGCTTTCCGGGCGTCTGTGCCTGCAGCGCATTTGATGTCGTATTTCCACAGCGATTTCGCGCGCACTTCTCACACCGTGGACGCGCGGACGCGCCAAGCGTGGGCAATTCAGCTGACGGTTCCAAACACCAAACAGCCGTGTGTCCGCCGACGTAAGAGGAGCGGGGCGCCCCAGAGGCCCGCTTCGGCCCCCTGGGGTCGCCCCGGTGCGCTTCTCACTCGAAGTCGTGCGGCACGCCGTCGAGCGGTCCGTATCCCACCAGGTTCGCGATCTGGACCGCCGCGTCCAACAACCCGATGTACCTCCGCAGCTCGAGCAGGGCGTTCTGGCTCTTCACGATGGGGAAGCCGTCTGCGTCCAGCACCAGCTTGGGCATACCGAACGTGGGCTCTTCCGAACCGTCACTCGCGCCCCCTTCGGGCTCTGTTTGGTAGGCGCGCCCCAGCAACGTGTTGGCGGTGCGCAGCATGCGAGAGGCAATCCCGCTGTCGATGTCGCGACCGACGACACGATCGGGCCCGAACAGCCGCGCCACGTAGGTGAGACCGCTCTCCGGATTGTAGAAGCGGATCTGCTGGGAATCGGGGATCTCTGCTTCGCCGAGTTGCCCCTTGATCCACACCCGCAGCTTGTTCGTGAGCGCTAGATCGGTCCCAAGCCGAGCGAAGGAGTACGCCCAGGTGAGCACGCCCAGTTGCTGCTTGTAGCCGAGGTTCGGTGCCACGACCTTCGCCGAGGTGGGCCGAACGGGCTCCTCTGCACTGAGATCAGTGGAGACCGGATCGACGACCCCCGTCTCACCATTCGGCACGTAGAGGCCAACGCTCTCCCAGTCACCTGCAAGCACACCACCGATCAGGCGATCCACCGCCAGCGGCATATCGCTACGGAAATTGACGTTGGTGTTTCGACCGTCGAGGTAGTTCTCACGGGCGATCGTGAACAGCACCGGGCGACTGTCGGTGAGTGCCTTGGCTGCGTCCGCCTTCTCCACGGTGAAGCCGGCGCGGTTCGGCCACTCCTGGTACTGCCAAGAACCGCCACCGTCGGGATCGCTGTTGTAGTCGGGATCGATGTAGCGACCGCTGCTCGCGTCGATATCAAACGCCTTGGGGAAGCTCGAGAAGTCGACCAGGTCGAACACCGCGCCCTGGGAGCCCGCTGGAATGCCGGCCGATCGGTACTCTCCTGGTTGGGGCATGAGCAGCGCCCGCGCGATTGCGTCAAACATCGCTCGCTCCGCCATGATGTACGGCCGCCACCAGTCGTCCGAGCTCGCGATCTGCTGGAAGGTCGCTTCACCAAAGCTCGCGTAGCGCGCGTTCGTGTTGGCGATGGACCAGTGCGTCGCACGCAAACGCTCGAAGAACGAGCTCGCAGTGCGAGATGGCAGGCGCTGATAGTACCAGTTACGATTTCCCGCGCGGAAATAGTTGAAGACATAGGACGACTCGAACTTCCGAATTGTTTCCAGCGTCGCCTCGTAGACGTCCGCTCCAGCGTCCGAAGGATTGGTGTGCACATATGAGTTGCTCGAGACACCCCAGCGGTAGGGCCAGCGCACGTTGCCCGCCGCTGCCCCCACGTTCGCGTCTACCCGCACCTTGGGAGACATATAGTCTCCCTCGACGGCCGGTCCGTCCTGGAAGTCTCGCCATGCCGCGTGGTCCCTCGGTGCAGGCATACAAACCTTACCGTGTACGATCCGCCACTCCGCGTGACGCTTCTCCTCATCTGTTGCCTCACGGCAACGTGAAGGGTCGAACAGCTTGATGCGCCGCGCTTGCTCCGTGTAGTGCATGCTCTGGACGAACAAGCCAAACTCGCTTTCGAAGTACACCAGGTTCTCGTCCGGCAGCTGACTCCAGTGCCGCGACGCGAACGACGCTTGTTCGTCTTGCTTCAACCCATCCGGGGCGTCCGCGTCGAACGTCTCGAGCACGCGCCCGTACAGCGCACCGACCATATGGCGGTCATATTGCCCCAGCCCAACACTCTCGAAGAAGCGCTCGTTCTGGTACTCCATGGTTGATGTATTGGCGAAGTAGTTGATCCCTGGTCGCGACTCCGCTCCTTGCCCAAGCTCATCGTCGGTCTCGGGATCGAGGTAGCGCGGCCCCATGCAGTCGTCGGCTGCTGCGCTGTAGACATCACCCGCGCGAGGCTGACCCGCACAGCTCTTCGCTGCCGCCCCCTCTTGGGTACGCAGCTGCCAGTACTGCGGGTTGTAGTTGACCGAGTCGTAGCTTGAGGCGAACTGGTGCAACATCCCGAGGGAGTGACCGATCTCGTGGAGCGCGATCCCCTTGTAAGTGTCCACCCACAAGTCGTTGTAGATTAGCTCCCCGCGACGCTTCGACAGCGCCTCTGGTGAAGCGTTCGGCCCGAGGTCTTCGAAGCCGTTCATCAGCGCTTCATCGGAGTACTTCTGCTTGAAGTAGCGAGCGACGCCTTGGGTGTCGAGGTTCCCGACGCCGCTGCCGATCGCATCCTCGAAGCATACCCCACGCGCCTGCATCCCCAGGTCGACGCGTTGGAGCAACTGCTCGACGGATCCATAGTCGCTACCGCGCAACGGTGACGCCATCTCCAGAGCCGCGTCGCTCACCTGAGCGTTGGGTGAAATCCCTACGGAATCTACCATCCAGCTTGGGTCGAGCAGTTGCGCCTCGATTTGGCTCCCGCGGAGATTCCCTAGGATCGCGTCCATCTCCAGCGCTGCGGTGGAGCTTGGAGCCAGCCCCGCCTTCGATTGCTTGATCATCTCGTGGCGCTCGCGCACTGATTTCGCCAAGTCTGCCGTGTCCAGCTTGGGCGCGATCTCGCTCGCCGCGTGGGCCGCATCAATGCTGTCGACACGCTCGGCAAGCTCCGCCTCCGAATAGGATGCTGGGAGCCGACCATCCCTGAGTCGCTTCTGAAACAACTCCGCCGGGACTCCGTCGGTGATGTCCGTCACATCAAGCTCTCCGTTTGCGACCATGATGATGTCACGAGCGCGCGCGGCAGCGAATGTAGCCGAACGACCCATTGTGGTCGCCGACGCACCGATGATCTGACCAGTGAGCGGGTCCGCGTTCCAGTTCGCGATGCCGCCCCACGGGGCCTTTGACTCGTAGGGCCAGTAGAAGAGGAAGTTCTTGCGAACGTCTCCGACTCGAGCTGTTTTCCCCACGGCACCGCAAGTCTCGGGATCATAGTTGCGCACCGGGTTGTGGCAGAGCACGAGTACGTCGGGCATCTCCTTGACCTTCGGCACACCCCAGCCCCCGTAGCCGATCATGTCGATCTCGCCTGCAGCGAAGTACTGATCGCCGCAGCTCTGGCGGTCCCCGGCGCCGGTGTTTCGGCACTCCACCTCGCGCGCGTGCGCCACGGCCTGCTCGAACATCTGGTTCCACGAGTAGATCAGGTCTTCGGTAGCGCCTTGTTTGCTGACCTTGCCGTCAGCCCCGACTTCGTCGAGCAAACCGGCTGGTGTCTCTGGGTTCACCCAGTAGGCGACCGGCGCCACTTCGCGGTCCCGATAAGGAATCGTGCAACGGTTACGCGAACTGCACTGGGAGCCACTCGAGCCCGAGTAGCCTGTCGCCGCGTTTTCACATTGGTCGTCGGTGCCATTGTGATCGTTGTCACCCCGCGCGTCGTATGTGCACGGCACGCTGCAGGCACCCGACGCGAGACACTCGCCTCCACCCTGGCAGTCAGCGTTGGACTCACAGCTGCCGCGCGTTTGGTGGCTCTGCTGCCAGATGTTGTGGATGTTCATGTAGCGGTGCATTCCGGCGTCTGTGTATCCGTATTGAGGATCCCACTCGATGCGCGGCGGCGTCACTGTACCGACGCTGAAACTGTCGCCGATGCCACCCGGATTGCTGACGATGTCGAGCGCGGCCTGGTTGTTCTCAAAGGGCTCGAAGTCCTGATCCGGGTCCACCTGGTCCACGCGCCAGTACGACGAGCGGATCACAGCTTCTTGGGGATCGCAGTTGTTGACCGCGTTACCCGTCGTGATGCCGAGAACCAGGCAGCTCGGAACCTTGCCCGAGAGATCCGAAAAGGGTGAGTCCGTCGTGGCGGGAGCCACCCAGAACTTGCTCGTGACGTCGAAGTAGCCCTCATCCGTGTCGAAATGTGGCGCGTCGGGGCTCTCCGGGTCGCTGACGTAGTAGGCGATGCTGGTCAACTCGAGGTCACCGAACACCTTGCCGACGAACATGTCGTTCCACTGTGGCGTCTCGACCTGGTTCATCGACCAATCCACCCGGAAAAACTGGCGCTCGTTCCAGGGCCTGTCGCTTGTGTTCTCCTCGAGTACGTTCAGCTCTTCTCCAGTGGAGGGGTTATAGGCACGCGTGATGTCGAAGTGTTTGTCGATGGGATAGATTGCAACGATGGTGCCGTTGGTGGCTTGCCCCTTGTCGTCCCCACCCTCGCTGATGCCGTAGGCCTTGCGAGCAATCAGCTGGGTCTCGGTGATCTCCCAACGGATGCGGTCGACGCCACTCCAGGACCCGATGCCAATGAGTTCCTGGGACTCCGACGCATCCACGACGAAGTTTCGCCAGTAGAACTCGGGGTCGTCCGCGGGCTTCGCAAGGTCCTCGCCGATGAAGAAGCTCTTCGCTAGCGCGTTTGGCTGCACCTGGTTGATGGGAGCGCGTTCCTCGGCGCAACCAGCGCTGAGCAACGCAAGAGAGGCCAGCAGCGCGGGCCAAAACCGAGCAATGGGCGTTCGTAGTAGACCAAGTTTCACGATTACCTCCGAGATGGTGGCTCGGGCGTGGCCCGCTCACCCTGGCGAGAACTATTGACGCGAGGTGTTTGGAGCGACCGCGGGAGCAATTTTCTTGAATGGAGTCCGTCTCGACCACGCTCCGTTTGACCAACGGTCAGACACGGAGCGGGACGGGATGTCGATGGTGCACGCTAGAGATCGCGTTTCTATGTGTAAATACGTAGTTTTTCTGCCGGGAAACTCTATCCACTCCGTAAGCCTGCGCACGCGTCCGCTTCGCTAACGCTCGCGACGTTAGGATGCGCACGCAGTGTGCCGGGACCCCCAAGGCGTCACAGAATGCACGCACACCCCCAAGGACAGACTCCAGTGTCAGCTTTCGCACACCCCGCTTTTGCCCAGGGAATTGCCCTATTTCTGCAATCGCACCCGCGAGGAAACACTGTGCGCCGATGCTCCTCCACCGCGCACCGGGCGCTGCCAGTTGGCACGCTTGGTGCGTTGGGAGGGCATGCGAGTTTTCTTGCCGCGCGGCTACTTGTGCGGGACAGATGCCCCCGCTAACATGGAGTCTACGTCGACGCTCCACGTCGACTTCCCGCCCGGCCTCGCGGCCTCGAACGCCGCCACGGCTAGTCGAGAAGACCTAGGCATCGTTCAACACAGCCGCACGTTCTCCAACGTGGACATGCGCGCGCGGCACCGCTTTCGGGAGAGCCCTGGCTCCGCATCCACAGCACATTCATTTTCCACCCGGCAATTTATGCGAAACGACCGATCGCAAAAGCTAGGCGAGGCGGAGGCATCCCCCGACTCGGACTCCACGCGACCCTCTCGGGAGTCATCGCCTGTTGCGAGCGCGCACCGAGCAGAATGGCTCGGTCCATTCGGTCGCATCGACGAGGCAGTCAACCGACATGACCTGGGGAACTCGGCGGCACCGCGCCCGGGAAGCGCCTCCGCGCACCTTGGGTCGGCTCAGCGCGACGAAGCTCAGGTCCTCAGGTTCTGGTGCGACAGCTTGCGCGCGCTGCATGCAGTGGACTCGCACATCCGCAGGCGAAGTGCGCTCGGGCGGACCCCCGTGTTGATCAGCTCACGCTTTCCGAGCGGTGGGGTTGCGCACGATCTCGCGGAGCGACTCGCTCTCCTCGGCGCGCACGACGAAGCACGGCCGAGCTTGAATCAGCTCAGCGAACGCCTGGGCACGTGGCTCGCGACGTTCCACGGCGTGTGTATCGTCTACGTCGGAGGTCAACCGGAGGACTCTCTGTTCTTGGAAACGCTCGAGCACGCCGAGCTCGCGTGTGTGGTCATTGCACTCGCGCGGCGACCGCTCGAAGGCTTTCAGCCCCTTCCCCATGAGCTGGCTGGGGACGACCTGAGGCGCTGGTGGGAGGCGCTTGCGGCTCACGCTAGCCAACGTCATCACGGCCTAGGCTGGGACGCATTGCTCGTCGGCGCCCCAAGTGCTCGGCCCAGTCACCGCGGGCTCCAGTTGCTCGGCGCGCTGCAGCTCGTGGGCCGTCCCTGGCCGCGGGCGGCCATCGAAGCACTGGATGCCGGAGACACTTCGCGGGACGCCGCGTCGGTTCTCCGCGCGGAGGCGGCACCCAGGAGACTAGAACCTGGAGCAGTCCCGGACAGCTCCGAGGCGAGTGCAGGCCACGCTACGGCTCGGTCTCACCCCCCGGAGAGCGGGTGCCACGCCGCCCTGGCCGAGTTGTTGGATGCGGAAGCTGTCGAAATCCGGGATGGTCTGGTGGAAGCGCTCGCCTTGGAGGACCACAGCTGCGCAGCGCAGCCAGCACGCGTCGCTGCCGCCCTGATCCGCTTCTATCCCCGGGACCAAACGGCGTTGGCGCGCGCCGCGGAGCTTCGACTGAACGCTGGGGATCAGGTGGGAGCAGCAAAAACCTGGCTTGCCGCCGTGGAAGCCTGCCCGACGCACCGTTGTCGATCCATGCTGTGGTCGCAGATCTGCGGAAGACTCTCACGGCTCGACCTCGACCTCGAAACGGAACTACGCCTCTCGACTGCTGAATCTTGCATGGATCGAGGCGACACCGCGCTCGCCCTGTCATGTAGTGATGGTACTGGGGACACGGCTCGGGCGCTTCTCGTGCGCGGTCGTGCCGCGCTAGGCCAAGGCGACCTGGCCGGAGCCAGCGCTGCGTTCGAACAAGCTGAGCATTTCGCCAAGGGTGTAGGCGACGAGCATCGTGCGGCGGTGGCGGGTAATCTGCTGGCTGAAGTCGAACTCAGTCGCGGACACTATCAGGCCGCGGAGGCACGGGTGAAATGCCTCCTGGCACATCCCAACCCGACAATCCGATTCTCGGCGCGAAACGTCACCGGCAAGGTGCTTCTCGCCCGCTCGGAATGGAACCTCGCGGAAAAACACTTCGCCGCTGACGCCGCTGACGCCGCACTCGCGGGCGAGCTAACTGAGGTGCTCAAGGCGCGGGTCAATCGCTCCGTGGCGCTGCTAGCGCTGGGGCAGCTGGCCTTGGCAGAGGGGGAGCTACGCCGAGTGCTGAGCGAATCGGGGCGCCAGCAGAACCCCCGCGCTGCTGGCTACGCTCTGAGCAATCTAGCGGTGCTGCACATCGACCGGCGTGAGTACGCACACGCGCTCGACTACTTGGAGCGCGCCCTCGAGACGCACCTCCAAGTCGGTCACCGCACCGCATTCGCGCATGATGTCACGAACCTGGTAGAGCTGCGTCTGCGCATGGGGCAAAGCGAAGAAGCCGAGCAGGCTTTGCGCTTCGCGCGCCGCGCGCTCGATGAACCCCCCGTGACCAAGCTCTGCGCACTGGGTCTGGCGGAGGCCCGAGTCGCATTCGACAACGCCGACCTACTCAGCGCCAAGCGCGCTCTGATGAACGCCAAACGCCACGCGGACGTGGCAGCCAACGGCGACAAGGCGGACGAATGCTGTCGCATGGCTGCGCGCATCGCCCTCGCCGAGGGGTACCTGGAGGAAGCGAGCGACGAACTCGACGAGGCTCGTGGTCGGGCCGCCTCGGAGTACGCACACGGCGAGATAGCGGTCTTGGACGTCGTGCTGCAGCAGTGCAAGGGGGAGGCAAACCTGGCCACCGCCGACCGAGCCGTAGGCCTCGCAAGGGGTTCTGGGGACGAAGAGCTGATGCGCGAAGCGCACCAGGTGGCTGCCCGAATCGCCTACACCTGCGACAATCGCGACAGGGCTATTTTCCACGCAGACAAAGCCCTGGAGTGTCAGCGTGCAGTCGCCAGCCGGCTTCCCGATGCGACACGCTTCCTCGCGCGTGGAGACCACCTAGTACTGAACGAACTGGCGGCGCTGCTCAAGGGAGGTGAGTTAGCAGCCACCCTCCGCTTCCCTCGCGGTGAGACCGAAGTCGTCGGCACCAGCGCTGCCGCCCAGGGCCTCCAGGCGTCACTCGCTCAGGCTCGTAGAGTCCCCAGCCTCGTGATTGGTGAGGCTGGCAGCGGAAGAAGCTACAGCGGCTGGCTGCTGCACCAGGCGCTGCATTCGCGGGCTGGGTTTCAGATCCGCGCGGCAAAGACCCTCAGTCTCGAAGACCTTGAGCTACTGTGGAGCGACGGCGCTGGGGGACGCAACACGCTGCTGATCACCGACCTCGAGCAGCTCTCCTTGAGCGTCACCCACCAGCTCACGAAGCGCCTGGGTTCGAACCAACCCGGCCCTTGGGTCCTGGCAACTGCGACACCCGACCTCGATGCGTGCGCCCCGGAGTTGCTCTCGCTCCTATCACGGCAGACCATCCGCGTGCCGTCGCTCCGCCAACGCTTGGCGGATCTCGACGTTCTCGCGCGGCATCTGCTGCAGCGCATCGCGGTGCAACGTCGCGAGGCGGTGGCGGAGCTCGACGAGCGCGCCCTGTGTCTGCTTCGAGGCTACGAATGGCCAGGCAACATCGAAGAACTCGAACTCGTGCTGCGCAAGGCCACGTTACGCAACCCTCGCCGCGTTGACACGCGCAGCCTGCTAGCTGCTTCGGCCGAGCTGAACCAGAACGGCGATCGCTTCGCAGCGCTTCAAGCAACAGACAGCCAACACGCCCACGAGGTCAACGCACCCCGCGCGGCGTTCCGTGAAATCGTTGAGTCGGGGTTCAGCCTGCCGGACGTCAAACGCAACGTAGAGCGTGAGTGCATCGTGCTCGCGCTCCGCCAAACCTCCGGAAACATCACACGGGCGGCTCAGCTCCTGGGCATGAAGCGCCCGCGGCTTAGCCAGCTCGTCAAACAGTACGGTCTCGTCGAACTCTGTTCTCACTTCGCGCCCAGCGCCAAGAAGGCGACATCAACCCAAGGACGCCAATCATCATGACACGCCATCGTCAGCCTCATGCTCCTACGCCGCGGATAGGTGGGCCCCGCCGACTCCTGTTTGTGTTGTTCTGCACCTTCGCTGCCCCTCAGCTTGGAGGCTGCGCGCTGCCGACTGGGCAGGCGGAAGACGATACCGCGCGGCAAGCGGGTGAGGCGCTCTCCAGCGACGAGCTCGGTGAAACCTCTGAGCGGGGTGGTGACGACTACGCCGCTGACGCCGTCGACGAGCAGCCCGATCCGCTACCTTGGCAACCCGAGAGCAATCACATGGGCAGCGAGCCCGACCCCTTACCCTGGCAACCGGATCCGCTACCTTGGGGCCCGGATCCACTACCCTGGCAGCCCACACCAGCTCCCGGCACCCAGTCGTCGCTCGGCGACGGCGAGGATGACCCCGCGGAAATGACCGGCCCCGGAGCTCAGCCCTCGAGCGCGGTAACGCGTCGGGTCGAGGCGGCGATCGACGATCTCTAGCTCAAGTACTTCTCGACGCCGAACCGTTGCACCTCGATCGGCTCATCGGGATCGACGCCCGCCTTCTGCCGAGCGATTTTGACCTGGGTCGCGACGTCCTCGACGCCAGGCACCTCGGGGAGCAGCACACCCCGACGGCCGCTCGCTCCGCGAACCACGACTCCGTAGCGGTGGGGATCGAGTTCCGCAGCGCTGAGGATTGCCTCGGGCGGCCCGAGGACGCTCACTTCGATCGAGAGCTGCAGGAACTCACTCCGGGTCAGTGGTGGGAAGCGCGGGTCGCGGCTCGCGGCCAGCACCGCGGAGCGCTGGGTCTCTGCGGTCACGTCCGGGGTCAAAGGAGAGAGCGAGCCGATACAGCCCCGCAGCTCCCCGCGCGCGTCCCGCAACGTGACGAAGACCGCCGCCTCGAACTGGAGCGGGGCGACCGGAGTCGGTTCGCGGCCATCGAGCCAGGCACCAATCGCCTGGCGCGCGATCTCCGTGAGTTGTGCTCCCCTCACCCCCAAACCCATGAATCTCGGTTTACCACGCTCGCTGCAGGCGCTCTAGCAGGACGCTGAAAAACTCCGTTTTCAGCGTCCTGCGTGCTTATCCGCGCGGATCTTCGAACCTCGCTCTCGCAAAACCCCAGAAAAGTGAGGGTTTTGCGAGAGCGAGATCAGGTCGAGTTGTGCGCGGGCACGGTTGTTGTTGATTGGCAGGGTGTTTTTCAACACCCTGCGAGACGTCCCGCGCCGACCCTGCCGGAGATCAGCTATGCTGCCGCGCGTGCGACCCAGCCTACAGCGTCCGCTGCTCCTGCTCGCCCTCGGCTTCGCGACTACCGGTTGCTTCCGGGTGAGCTACGTCGACCACGCCGCCGAGGCGAAGAAGTCTCCCGGCGTCGAGGCCACCGAGAAGGCCTTTTGGCAGCACAATGCCGTATTCGGCATCATCAAGCTCAGCGACGATCTAGACGCCCGCGACGTGTGTGGCGCTCCACCGGAGCGAGTGCAAACCGCGGGTGACCTACTCACGAGTGGCCTTTCCTTGATCACGGTCGGTGTGTACTCACCTCGCAAGATCTACGTGACCTGTCCGGAGCCGGGGCCCCAACGAGCGACGGCGGAGCAGCGATGAAGCCCGGAGCTAGGACCTGGCTGTGTGCGCTGAGCTGCGCGCTGTGTGTCAGCGGATGTTTTCGCAACACGGTCCACTCTGGATTACCGCCCGGAAAACCCTCACCCCGGGTCGATGAGCGCTGGCATCATTCGCTGTTCTGGGGGTTGGTGGACGTCAGTGGCAGCTACGATTTGGTGCAGGCCTGCCCCAAGGGCTGGGCCGAGGTCCACTCCGAGGTTGCGATCCCGAACGGCGCGCTGAGCCTAATCACGGCGGGGCTCTACTACTCCGAGACGGTCAGCGTGATCTGCGCCAAACCGGACGACAGCCTCCCGCAGATCGCCCGTCCCCGCGAGTGAACGGCGACAGCCGCCGCCCGGGGGTGCTACGACTCGCGCCATGAGTGTGCGCCTCGAGCTGGGTCAAGTCTCGACTTTGACCCTCACCCGTCCAGACAAGTACAACGCGATGAACCTCGAGATGGCCGACGCCATCTTCGACGCCATGCAGACGGTCAAGCGTGATCCCGCGACGCGAGTGCTGGTCGTACGCGGCGAGGGCAAGGCGTTCTCCGCTGGCGGCGACTTCGACATGCTGGGGCGCAACGCGGAGCGACCCCCAGAAGCAAACCGCACGGCAATGGAGACCTTCTACCGCCGCTTCCTCAGCGTGCTGGAGGTTCCGGTGCCCACGCTGGCAGTGCTCCACGGCGCCACCATTGGCGCTGGGCTTTGCCTGGCGATGGCTTGCGATATTCGGCTGGCGGCTCACGAGGCGAAGCTCGGCGCGAACTTCGTGCGGGTAGGGCTCCACCCCGGCATGGGCTGCAGCTTGATGTTGCCCCACCTCGTCGGACGCACCCGCGCCAGTGAGTTGTTGCTGAGTGGTCGCCTGCTCCAAGGCGAAGAAGCCGAGCGGATTGGGCTGGTCACGCGCTCCGCCCCACGAGCGGCCTTGGAGGAAGCGGTCGAGGCCCAAGTGAATGAGCTGCTTCAGGCTGCTCCGATCGCCGCTCGACAGTTGAAGGAGACGCTGCGGCTGCCCATCTTGAGAAATTTGGACCAGGCGTTGGCGCGAGAAGCCGCGTGCCAAGCGGTGGATTTCGCCACCCGAGACCTCAAGGAAGCCGTCCGCGCGTTCTCTGCAGGCGAAAAACCACACTTCACTGGCGAGTAGACGCTAGGATTCGGGCATGCAACCGCTTCGCTTCCGTGGGGTCACACTCCGTTCAATCCTCGCCGCTAGCGCAACGCTGAGCAGCTCTCTCTTGCTCGGCGCTTGTGGAGGCGAAGTCGCAGGGCCGACGCCGGAAGAAGTCGACGCGGATCTCTGCGCAAAGGCGAGCCAGCTCGGGTGTATCTCGCTCAGCGAGTGCGAGCAGTCTTTGTCCAGTCTGCGTGAGGACGCATCGAAGGAGGGCTGCGCGAGCCAAGCGGACGCCGCTCTCAGCTGCTTCGCTCGGGGCTTCACCAACTGCAGCCAAGACCTCTCCGATGTTTGCCCTGCGGAAGCAGATGCCTACGAAACCTGCGGCCACCCGACGGATGATCCTGGGGAGTTCTGCAGTGGCGGCGGCACCGGCTCGGAGTGCTTTTTGGAGTGCTCCAGCTACACTGCCGAGTGCTACACCCTCGCGAACTCCGAGATCGAGTGTCGCTGCACGTCCGGGCCAAACTTGGGGCTCTTCTTCGAGGCTGACTGTACGAACATGAGCTCGGTCGCCGAACTGTGCCGGTGAGCTTCAAACGCCACTGGTGAGCGGTCCCAAGGTGGCGTCGACGGCGCGCTGATAGTCCTGTGGCTTCAGCACTAGCTGAAGTCCGCGCATGCCGGCGCTTACCGCTATTTCTGCGTGCTCGAGCGCCGATTCATCCAGCAGCACGGGGAAGCGCTTCTTCGCGGCGAGGGCCGTGACGCCTCCGCGAATGTAGCCCGTCAGCGGCTGCACTTCCTTCAAAGGCACGAGCTGCGCACGCTTGGCCCCACAGAGCCTCGCGGCAGCCTTGAGGTCTAGCTCTGCATCCCCGGGGATCACCGCCATGATCTCCCCGCTCGCCTGCTTTCCCAAGGGCTCCACCCGAAGCACCAAGGTCTTGAACACCGTGCTCGGTTCCATGCCGACCTTGCGGGCGACGCTCGGCGCGGACAAGTCGCTCTCGTCGACTTCGTAGCTCACGCAGCGAAACGCGACCTTCAGCCGCTCGAGGGCGCGAGCGGCGTTCGTCTTTGGCGGCCCCTTGCTCATCTCACACGAGCTCGAAGTCTTGCACCGCGGCGTCGAGCGCACCGCTTCGAATCAGCTCACTCACGCGTTCGATGTCCGGGTAGAGGACGCGATCTTCGTCGAGCGGCGCCACTTCCGCACGGATCAATTCATGGACTCTCTGCACCCCGCGCCCCGGAGTGAGCGGAGCGCGCTGATCCAGGCCCGCTGCTGCAGTCAGGAGCTCGATCGCGATGCAACGGCGTACGTTCTCCACCACCATGCTGAGCTTGCGGGCCCCGATGCTGCCCATGCTGACGTGGTCCTCCTTTCCCGCGCTGGACGGAATCGAATCGACGCTGGAGGGGTGAGTGAGCACTTTGTTCTCACTCACCAGAGACGCGCTCGCCACTTGGGCGATCATGAAGCCGGAGTGGAGGCCGCTGTTCTTGGCGAGGAAGGGGGTGAGGCCACTCGAAAGGGCGGGATTCACCAGTTGCTCCACACGCCGCTCACTGATGTTTCCGAGCTCAGCCACGGACATCGCCGCAAGATCCAACGCGAAGGCCACGGGCTGGCCGTGGAAGTTGCCGCCGCTCAGGATTTCCGCCGAACCGTCCTCCGCAACGAACACGCTGGGATTATCCGTCGCGCTGTTCATCTCTCGCTCGATGACGCCCTTGGCCCAGTCGAGGGCGTCGCGGCTCGCGCCATGGACTTGAGGCATGCAACGCAGCGAATAGGGGTCCTGCACTTTGCCGCAGTGGGCGTGGCTCACCATGATCTGGCTATCCGCCAACAAGCGGCGCAGGTTGGACGCCACCAAGGCCTGCCCCGGGTGCGGGCGAAGCGCCATCAAGCGCTCCTCGAAAGGCCGCTCGCTGCCTTTCAGCGCCTCCAGGCTCAGGGCGCCGGCGATGTCAGCCGCGCGGGCCAAGCGTTGAGCGTCAACCAGGCTGAGCGCTCCCCACGCGGTCATGTACTGAGTGCCGTTGATCAGCGCGAGCCCCTCCTTCGCCTGCAGCTCGATGGGGCTCAAGCCGGCAGCTCTCAGCGCTGCGGCGCTCGAGATGCGTTCGCCGCGCCAATAGGCCTCTCCTTCGCCAATCAACACCAGCGCCAGGTGGGCCAACGGGGCGAGATCCCCAGAAGCGCCGACGGAGCCCTGGCTCGGCACCCGCGGCGTGACCTGCTTGCGCAGGAGCTCGAGTAGCGCCTCCAAGACCTCCACCCTCACGCCCGAGTGCCCCACCGCCAAGGTCTGCGCGCGGAGCAGGATCATCCCGCGGACCACCTCGAGGGGCAGATCGGCGCCGACCCCTGTTGAGTGGCTGCGAACCAAGTTGCGCTGCAGCTCACGCACCTGAGCGCTAGAAATCCGCGTCTCCGCCAAGAAGCCGAAGCCCGTATTGACCCCGTAGACATGGGGAGCCTCGTCACCGAGCTCGATGATGCGATCCACCGCGGCCCGCGAAGCGAGCATCCGCTCCCGCGCGCCGGGGTCCAACGCGAGCTGCAGGTTGCCGCGAGCGACTTCCGATAGCTGCAGAACATCGAGCGTCGTGCCCAAAGAAACCGCGTTCGGCGACGAAGTAGGCTGAATCTGGCTCACGGCGCGACGCTATACCAGACCGCCGCCGGACAGGCTGCCTGAGTGCGCGCATCGCAACCACAGGCGAGGATCTCCTTGCTCGCGAGTTCTCCACATCACTATCCTCGGCCGCCAGTGGGCTATGGAGTTTTTCAGGCTTCGCGCTCGTGGAGCGCGATTCGCCGAGCGTCGCAGTCGAAGTCACCGCGCTGGTGGCTCATGGGTGCGTTCCTCGGGGTAGTCACCTTCTCTGGTCAAGCGCTGGCTCAGCCGGCCGATCCACCGGCGGCGCCGGCTCCTGGCGAGCCTGACGCGGAGGAGAAACCGGCAGACACGCCCGCAGGCGAAGACGGCGAGTCCCCTCAGGTCGACAAGGACGACCCGCCGGCGGTCGGTCCGCCCGCGGCCGCCGATGACGAGGACACCGACTCGGAGCCAGACGCCGCGCTGGCGTCAAGCGAAGCGTCCAGCGGCAACCCGCCAAAGCCTCCCCCGCCTCCCCCGCCCTCCGATGCGGTCGCTGGCAAAGATTTCCGCAGTCGCTTCGTGCTCGAAAGCGCGCGAGCGCCCTTCCTGCGCCCAGACCCTGAGGTCGCCACGGGACAAATCCGCGGGGAATATCAGTTTCGGGTCACAGGGCTCAGCGATCTACCGCTCAAGGCTCGACCCGGTGGTCCAGACTCATTGGGCCAGACGCTGCGGGTGGAGCACTGGCTACGCCTCACTCCCCGCTTTCTGTTTCGTGACGACCTGGAGCTAGTCGGCCAGATCGATGTTCCGCGCGGATTCATCGCAGGACAAGAGACTCAGGAGGTTGGCAGCGCCGAAGAGCCCTACGACGAGCGCTTCCCCGTCAAGGTAGCGCCGCGCTGGCTCTACCTGACGTGGAACAGCCCGATTGGCGTGTTCCGTGTCGGCCAACAGCCGTCCCACTGGGGCCTGGGTCTGGTGGCCAACGACGGCAATCACCAAAGCCTCTTTGGCGACTATCGGGGCGGCTCGATCGTGGAACGCGTGCTGTTCGCGACCAAGCCTGGAGGGAAGGACTCCAAGGTCGTGGTGGCGGCAGCGGGCGATCTGGTCTTCAAGGACCGCACCGCCGACCTCACCGATGACGAGTATGCGTGGCAAGGCGTGCTCGCGCTCACCTACTCGACCGACAGCCGCCCGCCAGATCCCGAGAAACCGGCCAATCAAATCGGCCTCTATGCCGTGTACCGAAATCAATCGCGGGAGGCTCAGTCGGCCCCAGGGCTTGAGTTCGACGAGCACCTCGAAGTCGTCGCACTCGATACCTCTGGCAGCTTCAACGCCAAGCTCCCCGGAGAAATCGGCCATGTCTTCGGCGGCTTCGAGCTGGCGTACCTGCTCGGCTCCACCGATCAGCTACGCACGCGCCAGGAAGTGCGCGCCAACGAGCGCGAGCAGATCCGCGCCTTTGGTGGCGCGCTCCAGCTGGGCGCGGTGCTCACCGAAGGCACCGGGGAGGATCGCTACGGTCGCTGGGTGATGCAGATGGAGTACGGCTGGGCCAGCGGCGACGCCGATCCCAATGACGGCACGTCCCGCCGCTTCACGTTCGAGAGCAACCACAACGTCGGCTTGATTCTTTTCGACGAAGTTCTCGCGTGGAAAACCGCCAGGGCAGCAGTGATTGCCGAGGATCAAGGGCTGACCCAGCGCCCCGCCCCAGGCAGCGAGTTCTTGCCAAGCGATGGGGGGATCTTCGGCGCGACGTATCTCTACCCCACGATCGTGTTCCGCCCGCTACGGCAGCTCGATCTCAAGGCAGGCTTGGTACTTGCACAAACCACCGCGGACTTCGTAGATCCCGTCGCCGTCACCACCGAGGGTCGCTTCGTCAACTACGACGGCGGTGATGCCCGGAGTCGCGATCTGGGCCTCGAGCTAGACGCGGGCGTCGAGTATCGCTGGGCGCTAAACTACGGCATCAACCTTGAGCTCGGCGCGCAAGGCGGCGTGTTCTTTCCGGGCAAGGCGTTCGACGACGCACAGGGTAACTCGCTGGGTACGCAGTACATCGGCGTCGGACGCATGGGGTTGCAGTTCTGATGCCTGAGCTGGAGAGCACGATGAGGCACGATTCTACTCCCCCCCAACCCGGGCCCAGCCCACGGCGAGTCGCGGCGCTGTCGCCGATTGCCGCGGTGCTTCCGTTGCTGGTCGCGCTCGGCAGCATGGGTTGCACGGTGGACGAAATCCCCGAGGGTCTGAAGCGGACTCCGGACGGAAACGGTCCGACGGTCCGCTTCGACCTGTACCACAAGCCGTTGCCGGAAATTCCGATGCCCAACGACGTGGCGATGTGGCCGGACCCCACGAGCCGCACCGGGCTACGCATCAACGCGAGCATCGTCGCCCCCACGGAGATCGAAGAGACCGCGCGTGAGAAGTTCGACCAGCTCGAGGGCTGGGGTACCTTCGCTGGGGTAACCGTCGCTTTCGACAAGCGCGATCCGAACGACGCTCGTCCGGCAATCGATCTCGGGAACATCCAAAGTCGCCAAGTCGGCGACGACTTCGAGTTCGCAGATGACGCCATCTACCTGGTCAATCTGAAGACTGGCGTGCCCGTCGCCCTCGACATGGGTGAAGGTGACTTCCAGTACGTCATCAAAGAAAAGCAGAAGTACTGGCGCAACGACACGCGTCGCCAGGAAGGCTACTTGCTCTTCGAGTCGGCGGACGAGACGATCGATCCGCGCACTGGCTTGTTCGACCCGACCCGCACAGAAGATGGAACGCCGTTCGGCAAGCCCATCTACAACCCGGCATGGGACACCGATTTCGACGGCGTACTCGACCGGCCAAACGTGGTGGATCCCACCGCTTGCCCCAATCAGGCGCAGGTAGTCTTGGGCCAAGTCAGCGAGGTCGACCGCGATCGGTGCCTCGCGGATAATATCCTCACCTGGTACGAGCGTGAGACCGACACGCTGATCATGCGTCCGCTGATCCCATTGGAGGAGAAGACCGAGTACGCGGTGGTGGTAACGGATCGAGTGAGAGATCCCGACGGAAACGTCGTCAAGTCCCCCTTCGACTTCGTCTATCACCCCTCCCAGGAGGAGGCGACAGAGCGCCTTCAGCATCACCTCGAGGACCCGAGCCTGAACGGCTACTACGGCAGCATCGGGGGCACCGGCCTGGAGCACGTGGCGTTCACCTGGAGCTTCACCACCCAGCCAGTCGTGGAAGACCTTCGCCTGATCCGCGACGGCTTGTACGGCACCGGCCCGTTCGCGTACCTCAACAAGCAGTTCCCTGCGGATATCGATCTCATGCGAATTGCGGGTCCCGTGGACAGCACATTCGTGGCGGACGGAGTGACTGAACCGGAGAAGTGGTACGACGATCCGGAGTACCCGAAATGTCAGGGCCGCTTGAATGAGGCCTACATCCTCGACTTCGACAAGAACGCGGACCTGCTACGGCAGTTAGCGAGTCAGTTCGGCATCGGCGGCGCATCCGCAGATGAGCTAGTCGACAGCTGGAGCCACGTCAGCCATGCCGTGATCGGCAGCTTCAAGTCGCCGTTCTTCATCCACGGTGGCCCCAAGGGGACCGACGCGGCGGCCTCATTCAACCTCGACTATCGCTCCGGCGATGGCGAAGTGCAGAGCGACACCGTCCAGTTCTTCATCACCATTCCCAAGGCCACCGCTGAACACCATCAGCCGTTCCCAGTCGCCTACTACGGTCACGGCTACACCAGCTCGGACATCGAGCACCTGGGCTTCGCTGGCTCCCTCGCCAAGCAAGGCATCGCGAGCGTTGGTGTGAACGCGGTGTTCCATGGACTCGAGTTCGATCAGACCACGCAGAATCTCGCCCGAGGTCTGCTGCGCGGCTCCTGTGCGGGGCCGCTGGCTGACGCGCTGTTAGCTGGCCGCGCCCGCGATCTCGACGGTGATGGGGATCCGCTCAACAACTCGGGCGGCGACTACTGGACGAGCTACATCTTCCACACCCGCGACGTCGTGCGGCAAAGCGCGATCGACCTGCTACAGCTCTTCCGCATCTTCAAGTCGTTCGACGGCGAGCGAATGAGCACCGCCGACTACGACCAAGACGGCAACCCGAACCTCGCAGGCGACTTCGACGGCGATGGGACGCCCGACGTGGGCGGCGATGTGAAGTACCATGCTTGGGGGCAGAGCCTCGGCGGCTTCCTCGCTCCGTTCCTCGCCATCTTGGATCCGGACGTCGTGAGCGCCGCGCCCGTCGCAGGCGCCGCTGGGCTACTGGATGTCGGGGCGCGCACCTTTCAAGGCGGAGTTTTCGAAGGCGTTTACCTGCGCAACTTTGGCCCCATCATCGTGGGCGTCCCTCCAGAGGAAATCCCCACGGATAAAGACGGCAACCCCGTCACTGCGTGTGAGCCAGGCCAGATCTCCCTGCGCTTCGTCGTCGTCGACGTGAACGACGACCGCGAGCTCGAGTTCGGCTGCCTCGATGACGCCGGTCTGATTCAGGGCGGCACGGTCCGCGTGCAGAATATCAGCAACGGCGAGGTGCGCTGCGGTCGCATCGCCGGAGACGATGACCAGGGCCTCGGCAGCGGTCGCTTCCGTGTCGGCATCCCCACCAGCGTCGGAGACCGGCTCTATGTCTCGGTCTACGACGAGGCGGACGCGATCGACACCTACGCGACCGACGGCGGGTGCAACCTCAAACCCGACGCGCACCTGCTGCAGGGCTTCTACGAGTGGGGCAAGGGGTTGGTGCCGAAAGACGCCATGGATCCGACGGACTCCTACGTCGTGTGCACCACCGCCGAAGGCTGCACCAAGTTCCAGAACCGCTACTTCCCCGCTGGCTCGGATCTCCGGGCGCCAGTCGAAGGCTTCGGTTACATCCGCCAGACCCCGGAGATGCGCCGCTTCATGACCCTGGCGGCGGCCGCGGTCGATCCGGGCGACCCCGGAAACTACGTGCCCTATGCCGGCCTGAAGACGATGTTGGATCCGTGGGGAAACCCACAACAACCAACGGGGTTCCTCAACATGGTGACCATCGGCGACATGAACGTGCCGCTGAACGCAGGGATCTCCATGGGCCGCGTCCTGGGAGCCATCCCCTTCATGCGCCCGGACGCTGCGACACGCTATCCCGCTTACGCAGACTACGTGACGCCGGACAGCCTGTACTCGAGCCTCGGAGACCGGACTCCGAATCGCTTCCTCCTCGACAACCACGTGATCGAGGGCATCAATCGCCTGGAGCGCGCGACGCCTGAGAACAAGAACGCCTGCTTCGACAACGAAGTAGCCCCCGAGCACGACTACGCCGGGTGCTTGCCAACGTGCGCCGACGCGAGCGAGTGCGACTCGGGAGTGTGCACCAATGGTCGCTGTGCTGCCGCGCCCCAGAGCGCGGAGCGCTGCGCCCAGTATCTGTTCGATCCCGATGCCGTCGACGAAGGCCAAGCTCACTATGGCGAGCGTGAAGCGCAGGTGCCGTTGCGCCTCGGCCGCATCGCGACCCCCGCGACCCCTGACACGATCGACGCCGTGTGGGCACCGCGCCTGATGGGGCAACCCTTCGCCGCGGATAGCAGCGGCTGGACCGCTGACTCTCGCCTGCTCGCGATGTTGATGGGCTACGTGAATCCGCGCGGAGAACACGGCTTCAACCCAGCGGACCCTTGCCAGGAGTGGGTCGCAGGTCGCTACTTCATCAACCTCGTGGCGCGCTTCTTCGCCACCGAAGGCGCGGACCTCTACTACCTCTCGCACCCGACCACCCACAGTTGCCTCGCGAAGATCGGTAGCGGGAGCTGCAAGTTCATTCCCGAGCAGGCACCCTGAGAACGACCCCGAGCGCGGCGAGGTAGCGATACTCGCCGCGCCAACCGAAAAAAGCCGCTCCAGACCTCGCCTTGGCTGGGCTCAGGTGTTAGCGTCCGCGCCGCTCGCTATGCGCTACTTCGTGACGATTGAAGGCGAAGAACATGTGATGGACGTCGTGAAGCTGCCCACTGGCAGCTTTGAAGTTCGTCCCGTAAAGCTGTCGGCTGATGGGTCCGAACAGGTGCTCGACGCCGTCCCCGCGGAGCTTTCCACCACCGGTGGCCTCTCCACGGTTCACCTCGACGGCAAGGTCTTCGACCTGTCGCTGGATGGCGACGTCCCTGGAGAGGTACAAGCCTACGCCAATGGGCACCGCGCAAAGGCCCGCGTCGAAACCGAGCGCAGCCGCGCAGCCGCGAGCGTGCGCGGCGGAAAGTCCGGCAGCGCGGACGGCACCATCAAGAGCCCGATGCCGGGTAAGGTGGTGAAGGTGCTAGTCACCGAGGGGCAAGAAGTCGCAGCGGGGACACCGGTCATCGTGGTGGAAGCCATGAAGATGGAAAACGAACTGGTCGCCGAGGGCGCTGGTACCGTGAAGAAGGTGTTCGTGGCGCCCGGCGACGCCGTTGAAGGCGGCGCCAAGCTCGTGACCATCGCCTGAGCGCAGCTGAGCCCGAATCGACTTGTGCGGTCGGGGGCGCGAGGTGCTTGGTGCTGGCCCGCACGCCGTGTGAGCATGGGCGCATGTCTGGCGCGCCCGTCGACCTCCAGTTCAAGTCGACCGAACATTCGCCTCGCTCGAGCTGGCGCCCTCACCAAGGGCTGCCGCGACTTGCGCTGGCGCACTTGCCAACTCCGCTGTGGCAGAACTCGAGGCTGAGCCAGCTCTGCGGCGTCGAGCTCTGGGTGAAACGCGATGACATGACGGCAGGCGCCGAAGCGGGAAACAAGATCCGCAAGCTCGAGTATCTCCTCGCGGAAGCACTAGACCAAGGCGCGACCCATGTGATCACCTGCGGTGCCGTGCAGTCGAACCACGCTCGAGCGACAGCTCTCCTGGCCAGGAGCCTGGGCCTCTCCGCCACGCTACTCTTACGGGCCAAGGACCCGGAGAACCCGGGGCCGGAGACTGGCAACCTCGCCCTCGACCGCCTCGTCGGCGCCGACTGCCGCTTCATCACGTACGCACAGTACGGCACCCGCAAACAGCTGCTGGCACAGGTCGCAGAGGAACTCACGGCGCGGGGTGAGCGCCCCTACATCATCCCCGAGGGCGGCAGCAACGGGCTCGGAGCGGTCGGCTACTTCGAAGCCATGCGGGAGGTTCGAGAGCAACTCGAGTGCGGCCTTGGCCCGGGCCTTGGGGACACTCACGGCTTCGACCTGGTGGTCCACGCGTGTGGGTCGGGCGGTACCGCTGCTGGCATCAGCCTCGGCGCGGGAGTCTACGGCGTTGCCCAACACACGGCGGTGATGGCGGTGTGCGACGACGTCGAGTACTTCAGCGGGGTCGTGCGGCAAATCGAGGAAGAGGCCAAGGCCTACGTTCCCGCGCTCTCTCGTTCGAGCGACGTCCACGTGTTCGACCAGTTCAAGGGGCCCGCGTATGGGGTTCCAAGCGCGGAACAACGCGCGTTTATCCGCGAGGTAGCGACCACGTGTGGCCTGATCGTGGATCCGGTGTACTCTGGCAAGGCCCTGTGGGGGCTGAGGGAGCTGCTGCGCGACCCCTCGCGCTACGGCCTCTCGTTCACGCCAAAGAGAGTCCTTTTCATCCATACCGGCGGCCTGCCAGGTCTCCTAGCTTCACCAGCCGACTAGCGCGCTCGTCTTCATCCGAAGCGCCCAGGCAACTTGGCCGCTGGCGCTACAGCTGGCACTGCCGACGAGGAACGACCGATATGAGCCTCGCACTGCAAACCCCCAAGCTCGACCTGCCGAACGCAGAGATTCAGGCTCGCTTCGATCACCTACAGGCGAAGCTTGTTTCCCTGTGGCAATTGATCGAGAGTCTCGAAGACCACGGGGAGCAGACCATCGTCGTCGTGCCATCGCTCACCGTGGACTTCGACGCACTCCAAGGCTCCTTGTTGCAGGCCTATGAAGAGCGCTTTCTGTTCTTGCTGTTTCTCCTGCGCCAGCCGCGCGCGCGGCTGATCTACGTCACCTCACAGCCCATTCAGCCTGCGATCGTCGACTACTACTTGAGTCTGCTTCCCGGTGTCATCCCGAGCCACGCCCGCGAACGCCTGTTCCTGCTCGCGCCCCATGACGGCGCGCCACAGCCGCTAAGCGTGAAGCTCCTGCAGCGGCCGCGGCTCTTGAAGAAGCTGCGCGGGCTGATCGGTGATCCGAACCGAGCTCACCTGGTCCCATTCAACACGACTGATTTCGAGCGAGATCTCGCGCTGCGCCTCGGCATCCCCATGTATGGCGCCGACCCCAGGTTTTTAGATCTCGGGACCAAGAGTGGCTGCCGCGAGCTCTTCGAGAGCTGCGGGGTCAAGCACCCCGTAGGCATCGAAAACATCACGGATACCGAGTCGTTGATCGATGCGGTCATCGAGTTCAAGCAACGGCACCCCGAGGTGCTCGAGGCGATGGTCAAGCACAACGACGGTGTGAGCGGAGAAGGCAACGCGGTGCTGGACCTCCGCAACCTCAGTGACGATCGCGGCTCGGTGCGCGACCGCCTGAGCAAGCTCAAGCTCGAGGCGAAGCACTGGAGCGTCGAGCAATACCTAGAGAAGCTCGCCAAGTACGCTGGGGTGCTCGAGCAGCGGGTCGTGGGGACACCGCTAACCAGCCCGTCGGTACAGCTCCGAGTCACCCCGCTCGGCAAGGTCGAGCTGTTGTCGACCCACGATCAGCTGCTCGGTGGCGCGACGGGTCAGAAGTACGTCGGCTGCTCCTTCCCCGCGGATCCGGCCTACGCCCGCGAGATCTCCGAGGCGGCGCTCAAGGTCGGCGAGGCGCTCGCCCAGCGCGGCGTCCTCGGTCGCTTCGCCATCGATTTCGTGTGCGGTAAGACGGACGCCGGCTGGTCCAGCTACGCCATCGAGCTGAACCTACGCAAGGGCGGCACGACTCACCCCTTCCTCACGCTGCAGTTCCTGACCGACGGGACCTATGACGCCGCGAAGAGCGAGTTTCGCATCGGAGATCGCCCGAAGTGCTACGTGGCGACAGACAGCTTGGAGTCCCCGGGCTTCCGCCAGTTCACACCGAGCGATCTCTTCGACATCTGCGTGCGTCACGGCCTCCACTACGATCACACGCGTCAGAGCGGCGTGGTGCTCCACATGCTGAGCGCGATCGGCGATCACGGCCGCCTCGGCCTCACGGCAATCGGTGACAGCCACGAAGAGGCCCGGACGCTCTATGAGCGCACTGAGCGCGCACTGCTTGAAGAGGCAAAGCTCGCGGCGGAGTACGGTCCGCTGCCAGAGTAGTGGCCCTCACGGAGCTAGCCAATACGGCCCGCTACTGGGGTCGAACCGGGACGACCCGAAGCTTCTTTTTGAACGCCTTGAAGCGGCCGAGTTCCTTCTCCTTGAGCTCGGCGTCATCCAAGAGGTCTTTCTTCTCCGCCGGGTCGTCCTTCAGGTTGTAGAGCCCGAGGGGACGGCCACCGCTCACGATCAACTTCAGGTCACCTTCGATCAGCGCCTGGCGCTCGGCGTTGTTCGGCCCCGCCGGCATATCGACGAAGACGATGCGGCTTTGGGGTGAGTGCCCTGGCGGCTGAATCACGTCAGGCAGCAGACTCTGACCGGAGATGAAATCGTTCCCTTCGCCGCTCGGCGCAGGCAGTCCAAGGACCTGCATGATGGTCGGCACCACGTCGATGCCACCACGCGGCTGCTTGATCCGCACGGCATCGACCCCCGGCACGTGGACGATCAACGGAACCCGCACGAGCTCCTCCCAGATCTCGAAGCCGTGACGGATGAGGCCATGTTCGCCGAAGGCTTCTCCGTGGTCTGCAGTGATGATGATCACCGTGTTCTTGTCGAACTCCGAGCCCTTGATGAAGTCCAGCAGGCGCCCAACCTGCTGATCCACGAACGCCACCTCGCCGTCGTATAGGTCCCGGCTGGTCTTGCCAAAGTCGAAGTCGTCGTGCTTCACGTATTCGGCATGGGGATCCACGTAGTGGACCCACATGAAGAACTGCCCCTTGTTTGCCGGATCTTTGAGCTGGGCAATGGCGGCGTCGCTCAGCTTGTCGCTGTTGACGGTGCGGTCGCCCTCCATCTGCAGCACCTTGGGGGCCGCGCTGGTGTCCTCGACGTCGAAGCCGCGACCAACGCCTGTGTCGGCCTTGAAATACCAGTGCCCCTGCACGTTGATGGTGCGGATGCCGGCCTTGCTCGCGCGCTCGGCAACGAAGGTGTCCTCCTTCGTGAAGCGGTTGAAGTGAGACCAGCCGCGATGAGTCTCGCTCGGGTACTTGCCGATGAGCAGCGGCCCCACGCTCTTACCGGTGTAGCTCGCCATGCTGTAGGCGTTCTCGAAGACCGCCGAGCGCTGAGCGAGCTTGTCCAGGTTGGCGGAGAGCTTGCGAGGGTTGCCAGCGTAGCCGAGATCCCAGCGCAACGTGTCGATGGTGATCAGGAGCACGTTGGGCTTCTCGGGCAGCTTCGACGCAATGAAGGCCTTCGCGTCCTTGGGCGCCTCCACCTTTGGCTCATCGAGCACCACCTCGACGGCGTCCTTACCGGAGCAGTCTTCGTCGATGCCGTTACCGGGTACGTCGTCAGCCCCGGGGAAAATCGCGGGATCGTGGTCGTTGCAGTCGCCGCCGCCAAAACGCGCGCTGACGCCATCCTTGTCGGCGTCGCTCAGCTTGCGCAGGCGCCCGAGCATCAGCTTGCCGAGGGGCGCGTTGCGCTCAATCGACAGCTTCAACGGTCGCGGATCGAGGGCTGCCCCCGAGGCGCGCCAGGTCAGGCCCAAGGTCAACAGAGCGATGCCCAGAGCTGCTGCCGCGGGGATACGCCGCAAGACGTGGGGCAAGAGATACGCCAGCGCTCCGACCAGCAACAAGAGCCCAGGCCCCCGGAGGTCGAGCTCTTCCCGCTTGAACACGCCAAAGACTCCGAGCAGCCCACCCGTGCCGCCCGTGTTGCCGCTCGAGATGGCGTACGCGAAGCCTCCGATCGCCAAACCGAGACCAGCGGTCGCTGGCAGCCAGCCCTTACCCGCGGTGGCCTCGAGGCGCCCCAGGCGCTCGCCACCCGCGACGACGAGTACGCCAATCAACCAGGCGAGCGCCAAACAACCGAGGGCAACCGCCGCTCCGCTCGCCCGAGGTTCGAGTCCGGAGACAAGGCCCCGAAGTGCGATACGCGAGCTGATCACGGTCCACACGAACACGCCCAGGGCGCCGAGACCGATGGTCCATCCCAGGCGGCCCGAGTCGTCGCCGCTGAGGCGCTGCTTGACCCAGGCTACGGGGTTCGGCAGCTGCTCCGGATGCAGCCACGCGACGCCAACGGCGGTCGCTAGCCCCAGCGCCAAAGCCAAGGGCGCGATCAACCCCCAATGGACGAGCCACGCGCTGGAGAGCGGCGGGAGTTGTTCCCCAACCTGCGCGTAGCGAGCGTCCGCAAACGCCGCAAGCGCTCCCGCGACTGCCGCCGCGAGCAAGGTCAGGCTGACTCGCTTAAACCAGCTCATACGTGAACAGCCGCATACTTGCCTTGGGGCTTGGGGACAACTGAGTGACGGCCCCGCGACGTCGTTTGTGCCTGATGGCCACGGCATTCGCAGTCCAGGGCGCCATCCAACCCGCGTGCCGAGACGAGTTTGCTTGCAGCAAGTCAGCCACGCCGGGCATTCCCGGGTTAGGCTCAGGGTAGGCAGTCGACGCCACCACTTCGCCACTCCATGAGTCAATCTCCCGAGAATCCCGGCGGATTCAAGCCTCCCGGCGCGCCACCCCAGCAGGGCGCTCAGCCCGCACGCGACCCGAACGAGCCGGTTGGTGGCTTTGGCTTGAACCTCCCGCCCGGTGTGTCCACGGACGTCTACCAAGACCAGCAAGCACGCGTCGAAGGCACAGCGGGCAGCGGCAGCAGTCTGGCCGTGATGAGCCTGGTCTTTGGCATCCTGGCGATGGTCCTCAACTTCTGCTGTGGGCTCTTCGGTTTGGTGTTCGGGCTCGCCGCGATCGGCAGCGGTGTGGTGGTGCTCAACACGAAGGACGCCCGCTCCGGGGACCGCACGATGTCGATCATCGGCATCGTGCTCGGCGCGTTATCGATCCTGATCTGGGTCGTGCTGCTGATCTTGGGCTTCGGCATGAGCATGCTGAAACCCTAGGTCGCGCGGATCAACCATCCCTCGCTTGGTGCTTTTCTTTGGGGGGGAGGAGCGTCGTCCAAGCCGCGCGCGTCGGTGCGACGCCGCGTCAGCGCTTCTTGCTCAGTGGGTGAGCGCTGTCGTACACGCCAATCAATTTCTCCATGGAAACATGCGTGTAGCGTTGCGTCGTAGACAGGCTGCTGTGCCCCAAAAACTCCTGAATCGCGCGCAGGTCGGCGCCACCTTCGAGCATATGCGTCGCGCAAGTGTGGCGCAGCGCATGGGGATGCAAGTCGGCGCGCCCGGTGGCTAGCGCTCCATAGCGTTTCACGATGTTTTGCACGCTGCGCACGCTGAGCCGACCACCGAAGCGGTTCAAGAGCAGCGCACTCCGAACGGACTCACGGGGAGCCTTGCTCCCGCCCTCCGCAAGGAAGTCCCTCCGAAGCTCCAGGTAGCGATCCAAAGCCACGCGCGCCTTATTTCCGAGCGGAACGATACGCTGTTTGTTCCCCTTACCGGAAACCCGCAAGGTGTCGTCTCCGGGGCCGCGGCCGTCGAGCACCACATCCGCCACGTCGAGCCCGACCAGCTCAGAGACGCGCAACCCGGACCCGTACAGCAGCTCCAGAATCAGGGTATCCCGCGCGACGTCCTTTGGCTGCTTGTCGGTGCTCTCCGGAGTAGTCATCAGCTCTTGCGCTGGATCCACACCCAGGAACTTCGGAAGTCCCCGACGGAGCTTGGGCAGCGCGAGCAGGCGCGCTGGATTCTTCTTGCAGAGACCTCGACGCTCGAAGAAGTCAAAAGCCGTGCGCACAGCGCTCAGCTGGCGCGCCAGGGTGCTCGGCCCCACCTCTCTTGAGCGCGCCCCAAGCCACAGCCGGAGGGAGAGCTTGTCGACGTCGCAGAGCTCAACCTCTGAGCCGCGACGCTCCGTGAGGAACGTCGAGAGCTGACGTAGGTCACGACCATACGCGGCGAGCGTGTTGCGCGAGACGTGCCGCTCATGCTCGAGGTGCTCCAGGAATGCGGAGCTCGCGCGCTCTAAGGTCAGGCTAGCCACACTGCGATAGTCCAGCACACTGCGCCGACCAGGGCCAAGCCCGCGCCGATCCCGAGCTGTCCCCGAACGATGGCCCCTTGCGCGTCCACCCCACGCACTCCAATCCAGCCGAGCCCCAGTGTGCTCAACAAGAAGCCAAGTCCTAGCACCAGGATCCAGCGCGCCCGCGGCCCCTGGCTGCGCTCGAGCTCCGCCAGCACCTTCTGCTTCTGCTCTGGGTCCTCGCTCCCCCGTGTCGCGAGCCGAGCAAGCGCACGGTTGGCCCGCTCGAGCTCCGCGCCGTGGGGCTGCGTGAGGCCGCGGGTCTCGAGGGCCGCTGAGCGCACCGCTCGCCACGCCTCCTGGGCGATCTCCAAGTCGCCGCGCGATTCCGCGCCGATCGCGATCGCCTGAAGGCGAGCGTAGGCACGCGCAACGTGGGGAGCACCGGGCGCGTAGGATGTCGCGCTTCGCCGCGCGTGCACCAGCGCTGTCCTCAAATCACCCTGATTGAACGCGGCGTCGCTCGCTGTCATCGCCGCCTCCCCATCGCTGACGGCTCGCCACGTCAGGAGCCCAAGGCCGAGCACTGCCAACATCAAGAGGAGCGCAGCGGTGCGCAAGAACGCCTTCACGTACGCCCCACAAAGCAGTTCCCCTCGGAAACGTACCTGCTTGAGCTAGGTTGAGGCACAGCGCGCCTCCCCCCCAAAAAACTTCCCAGGACCATCACAAGAAGTCACGCCGACGGAAAATCAGACTTGCCGCGGCGAGCAGTCCCACGCTCCACAGCAGAGACTGCAGGCCCGCCGAGCCCAAGTAGCCGAGGATGGGCTCGCCGGACTCACCCGTGAGCAGCGGACGGGGCGGGACGTACACCATCAAGTTCGGAAACACCCAGGAGAGCACTTCGCCAATGCGCTTGATCGTCGGCCCGAACACGCGCTCCGGCATGCTCGCCAGGGTGTCGGCGCTACGGCCCACCACGAACACGCTGAAGGTGAACACCGCGGTCAAGAACGGCGACGAGAACGCCGCAAACAGCGTGGCGACCGCGGTGACGATCATCACCTCGAACAGGGTCAAGAGCGCGCCCCCCGCGATCACGTTGCGCTCATCAGGCGCGCCGCCGCTCAGCCAGAAGCCCCCGAGCAGGAGCAGCAGCGCCCCGAAGATCGGCACGTAGGTGCGATGGCGTGGAACTCGCCATGCGTACAAACCCAAACCGAGCACCAAGCCGGGACCGAGCACCGCCGCCTGCCACAGTGGACGACCGGACATATTGCCCACGGCGATCAGCAAGCCGCCGGCGTTCGCCGCAACGAACACGAATACCGTGAGCAAGGTACCGATGTACTTACCGAAGAGGTACTCGTAGCGATGGATGGGCCGCGTGAGAATCGGGAAGATGGTCTTCAGCTCGAGCTCTCGATAGAGGGAGCTCGCTCCCAGCACGACCGCGACCACGATGCCGTAGATCGAGATGGTCGCCGCTCCCAGGTCACTCACGACCCGCATTTTCGAGCGCGACGCAAACTCGCCCACGATGATGGAGTAGCCGCCGGTCGCGATCGCCAAGGCGAAGAGGCCGTGCAGTACCCGCGCACGCACCGCTTCGCGATACGTGTTGAGCATGATCACTCCGGGACGCCCGAGCATGTCCCTGAAGCAATAGCGCCGACTTGCTGCACAGGTAAAGCTCTCGTCATCCGGCCAGGCCTGGCTACCGCTCAGGCGCGCGGGTGAGCGGAGAAGCTAGGCATCCACGTAGTCCCGAATGCGCCGGGGCATGTCCAGCATGATGTCCACGATGCGCTCCTCGAATAGCCAGCGGATGATGCCTTCGCCGAGGTTCAGGGCCACGCCAACCGAGATCATGCTGCCGCCCTGAAAAGGCTGAGCTCGAAAGAAGCCCCAAACATCGTCTATCTCGTGTTCCTCGCGCGGATCGAGCCAGAAGCGCACCTCGGTCGCTTGGGGCTTTGGTCGCAGGGCAATCACGCTGTAGCGGGCGGAGTAGAGGCTCGTGCCTTGCACCAACTCGAAGCGGTGCTGATCGGCAGGCGCTGGCAGGCGACGGGCGGAGATCACTCGAGGTAGCACCGCGCGCACCGCAGCGACGTGTTGCAAGCGCTCCACGACGCGTCGTGGGGGACTCGCGATGCGCTGGTACGAGAGGCCCCCCACGTAGTCCCCCGACCGATTCTGGAAGTCCACCCGCCTCCGCACCTGAGCGCCAGCGGCTAGCTGAGCGCGTTCAGCCGTTGTCAGTTCGCGGGCAGCGTGAGCCGGACGCCACCAACTCGCCGTAGCAAGTGCGGTTGCGGCGCCGAGCCAGCGCCTGCGGGAGAGGCCGCTCATGGCTGGCTGACGAAGACGTCCAGGAACCACGTCCCAGACGCGCGATTGTAACCGTCGATCTGCACGAAGTACTCTCCGGCGTCGAGGGTCAGGTCGAGGTAGGAACGTCCCTCGGCGTAGCCCACGGAGCAGGCCTGCGGCAGCTCCGTGCCGGGGCACCCCGGTCCCTTGCGCACGTTGAGCAGCGTCGCGTAACCGCTGCCCTGCATGTCGAAGATCACGCGCTTCTTCGCAGAGAGCGTCAGCTTCAGCATTTGCTCTGGCGCACCTCCAGGCGGCTGCACGCCGTAGTCGCAGCCCGCGTCGTAGTCGGCGCTCGCGTTCGCGGTGTTTCCCTGGAAGAAACCACCTTCCGCGGGGATCTGAATCGCCTGGGCGCAGGTGTCCGCGAACGACACCAGCGTCGTCGGACTGGCGGGCCTGGCGAAGGCGGTGATCTCCGACGGCGCCGCGGTCGCGCTCTCGGCGACCACCTTGAAGCTGCCTGCTGGCACGCCGTGCTTGCGCAGCCTGAGCGGCGAGACGTCTGAGCGCTGACAGACTAGCTCAGCACCGCACATCCCCCCGTTCTCGTTAGTTAGCCCGACGGCTCCGGTGTCTCCGTCGGACAAGCGCTGAACCAGCAGCAAGTCACTCGCTTGAGCCAGGCTGAGCCCATACACCGCATCCACGGCGGCGTTCAGACAGCTGAGGCTGACATCGTCCACGTGATCGGTGAAGTCGAGCGCCTGGGGCACTCCCGGGGTCAAACTCAAGGGCGAGCTGCAGTCCTCATCGGCCGGGGCTGCGCTGGGAGGCGAATCTTCGATCACGAAGTCGACCTCTGTCGGCGCGGTCGCCGATACCGCAAGGAAATAATCTCCAGCGGGCAGTGCCCGCGCGAACAGGGACACCGCAGGTGATGTCTGGCAAGTCAGCTCGGCGCCGTAGCCCAAACAGCCCGCGTCACGCAGCGAGAGCGAGGGCTGCCCCACCCCGTCGACGCTGGTCGCGAAGACTCGGACGTCTCGGGTCTCACTGAGGGCGAAGTGATAAACCAGCTCGCCCACGGCGACGTTGCAGCGGGTCTCGAGGTCTTGCGCGACACCCACCACTTGAGCGACGACGTGGGCCCCAAGGGCAACATCCAGCGCACTGCCGCAGGTCTCGTTCGTTGGCGCGCTAGAGGCCGGGCGGAAATTGAGGCTCACCTCCTGGGAGGCGGCGCTCGGCGCGAAGATGTACAGGGGGTAGGCTCCGGGGGCCAACGAGCGCAGCCACAAACGGCTCACGCTCTCGCCCGTCTGCGTTGGCACGGACGCATCGCAGCCGAGCTCCGAGCTGGCGTCCCCGCACTGACCAGCAATCGCTAGCTCCAGCGGGCTCAGGCTCCTACCAATGACATCGACGTCGAGAGGCTCGGTACCGGGCACGACGATCGCACCTACCACGTCAACCGTTTCCACACGGGTACACGAGGCGGAGTGATCCCGCGCGGCGCCCGCGGTACTGAACGCGTAGGTCCCGGACATGAGCATGTCCTGGGCGTCCCCACAGTCGTCGTTCTCGACCCGCTCACACGCCGCCTCGTCCACGTCACCATTGCAGTTGTCATCGAGGCCGTTGCCGCAGATCTCCGGGAGGGTTCCCGCGACTCCGGGATCCGTGTCGTTGCAGTCCTTGCCTCCGCAGTTCTGATCCGGATCCCCGTCTGAGTCGGCGTCACGTGGGACGTGGGAACACGTCAGTGTGGCCTCGTCGCAGGCATCGATGGTGCAAGTGTCCTTGTCAGAGCAGCTGACGGGTTCCCCCTCCATGCACCCCAGCTGTCGGTCGCAGACCTCCAGTCCGTCGCAATACACCGCGTCCAGGCACTGAGAGTCGTCCGGGGTGTTGCGGCAGCGGCCAAGGGACGAGTCGCAACGATCCAGGGTGCACGGGACGGCGTCGTCGCACTGTCCATCGTCAATGCAGGGGCCCCCTAGGTCGGGGTCCTCCCCGGCGTCACCGTCTGCGTCCGCGTCCCCGCCGGAATCGGCGGCGTCGCTACCAGCATCCCGCGTGAAGGGACTCGCCACGGAGTCGTTGCCGCAACCGGCAATCGGCAGCAGCCCGAGCAACACCCACGAGATCCCCAGCCAACGCTCCACGTCACCGAACCTTATGCCGCGATCCGCGCTTTGGCTTCCAGGGCACGTCGAAAAGCACTTCGGGGATCCAGACACGAGCACCCAGCTTAGTGAAGCACTTAGCCACATGCATTCATCTCGACGCGGCCGCTCGGCTCGCTTTGGTTCCTCCCCCCGCATGCCTGAAAAGCGTGGCATCATCGCCAAGACGTGGGAAACGACCGACTGACACGGCAAGAGCTCAGCTGGCTATTGGCTCAAGAGGCCCGCGGCGCGGCAAAGGCACTACGCGAAGGCGTATCGGCCCTCAGCCAGCCGCCGCCCCCGATGAGCATCACCATCAAAGAAGGCGACAACGTCGAAACGACGTTGGACGCGCTGGATGACGCCATCACCCTGCTGAGCGACCTCCAGCAAGCTCCAAGTCGCCGTGGTCGCATCGACCTCGCCGCGTTGCTGTGTGAGGTCTCGCCTGAAGCGCGCATCGCCATGAGCCCAGGCGCCGGCACCGAAGTGTTCGGTGACGAGGCTGGCCTGCGGCGCATGCTTCAGGTGCTCGTCACTCAGGGGCACACCGCTAGCGCTGGTGGCACGCCCGACCTCTCCATCCGCCGAAGCGGCAGCTGGATCCACGTTGGCGTTGAGCTCGGCCCTGACACGGGGGCGACTGGAGGCACCGAATATCGCTGGCTGAGCCGCATGGCGCTACGCCATGGCGGCCGCCTCGAACTCGAAGGCGGCACCCAGTGGCTGATTCTACCTGCGGACGCCAGCGCAGAAGAAATGACGGAGCTTCGCAAGGAACTCGAGCAGGCGCAGCAGCTCGGTGAGGCGTATGCGCGAGAGCTGGCCGCCGTGTTCGCCGCGGGAGATTTGCCAAAGATCACCCCGACTCAAGCCCCGGGCAACGAACAGCTTGGCTTCCTGGTGGCTTTGTCCACGGCCTTGGTCCGACCCTTACGCGAAGTCCTGGGTGGTATCCGGGAGGGACTCCAGGAAAACGACGGGAAGCACCGGGACGGCGAACGCAACCTGGGCACCTACGTTTCCGCAGGGTATGAACTCATCGGGGAGTTGGGGCGCGTCAGCGAGCTGAGCCTTGAAGAACACCGCGAACCCGTCGAGCTGGTGAGCCTGGCAAAGGCAGCGGTTCAGGCGGCGGAAGCCCGCGCTTCACGCCATGACGTGAGGCTCGAACTGATCTGCCCAGAGGCCCTGAGTGTGAGCCAGCGTCCCTCGGGCGTGGAGCTTGTGGTGCGCTCGCTGTTGGACCACGCCATCGCCGCGACTCCGCGCTCGGGCAGCGTAAAGCTCACGCTCGAGCCCCGCGGAACTGGCGCCCGCGTCAGCGTCCAAGACGGCGGCCCAACGGTTCCCACCTCCGCCTTTGACCAGTTGATCGCGGGTCGCATCGATCCAACGTCAGTAGGTCGACCTGCGGGCTTGTGGTTGCTTGTAGCTGAATGTGTTTGCGGTGCGATCGGCACCGAGATCCGCATCGCCGAGGGTGCGAACTTCGTTGTGGAGTTCGACCTGCTACCGCCCCCGGCCTGACCCGCCAGGACCCCGCGTCGAAAAAAGGTTTGCCCGTTTGGTGAGCGAGCCGGCTATGCTTTCAAAGCATGCGAATTTTGGTGGTCGAGGACCAAGACTCGATCCGTAAGATGATCGAGGCGCTGGTGCGGGCTCGGGGGTACGAAGTCGTGGCGGTGCCAAACGGCGCCAAAGGCATCGACGTCGCCACCACGGAGCCTCCGGACATCGTGCTGTTGGACCTCATGTTGCCCGGTCAGTACGACGGCTTCGAGGTCTGTCGCCGCCTGCGCGCGAACCCCTCCACCAAGGACGTACCGGTGGTCATCATCAGCGCGCTCGACGACAAGGAATCGCGAGGCAAGGCCTCGGAGGCAGGGGCCACGGCGTACTACACGAAGCCGTTCAGCCCCATCGCGCTGTTGAAAGAGATCGACCGCTTGCGCGATCTCGTCAACGCCGGCTGAGCGCGCTGCACGGCGGCCGGGGCGCGAGCCATCGCGACTCAGGCGGTTTGCGGCCCGGACGCTTTCCTACGGAAACACTCGCACGGATCTTCGCCGGGTCTTTGCGAGAGCGTGGTTTCGAAGATCCGCGCGGATAAGCACGCAGGACTGACAAACGAAGTTTTGTCAGTCCTGCTATGGGGCCGGCGAGTTCTGCAGCGAACTACGGAGACAGCACACTAGTCGAGCAGGTTGAGCAGCTTCTTCGCACGCTCGGATGCCGCGGTCATGATGCCCGACGCCTCGGCGCTCGGGATATGCAACACTTCGCACAACGCCTCGAGCATCTTCAGCTCGCTGTCAGCTTGCTCGCCGTCGATGTACGTCAGCAGCACCGCGTGCTGGAGTAGTGCACGACGATCGTCGTAGCTCAGTTGGGTGACTGGCACGTCCTCGAGCTTCTTCTCGGTGGCAGCGTAGGCGCGAATTTCCGCGGCTTCGCTCTTGCTCGCGCCGAACGCCTCGAGCAGCGCCTCGATCACTTCCTTCTCTTCCTCTGCTACCCGGCCATCGGCCCAGGCGACCGCGCAAAGGCCTTTGAGAATCGCCATGTTCTGGTCGTGCATGGGCTGAGAATCGCACACCCTTCACAGACGTCAACGCAACTCGACCTGCACGACAGAACCGGCTCGGAGACGCGCGGCTGGAATCACGGTTTGCTGCTCAACCGGCGCTGGAGACTCCGATGTCCCCGTGGGCGGCGGACCCCGGGAGTAGCGTACTTCGAGCGCCTCCCCGCACGGAACCGCCATGGGTTTTTCCGCGGGCGCCGCGCGGGGCTCGTCGCGGCGGTCGACGCGCTGCACGGTGACTTCGCGCACGTCGGCAGCATACTTCAAGCTCAAACCACACACGCCGCCGCTCCGACCGCGAAAGAAGTTCGGTGCGAGCAGCCAAGTCGCAAGCAGCCCCATCCCGAGAAACAGTAGGCTGAGCTTCGCTAGGCCGCCTCCTGTTCCCGGAGCTTGGACGGGGCTCACAACGGACTCCCCTTCAGGCTTCAGCGGTACTCAGGCGCGATTGGCGTGAGGTCGAGGCCAACCATCGCCTTCAGTGCACGGCTCAGCTCTTCATCGCTGCGCGTCTCGGCAACCTGAAAACCGCTGAGCAGCTCGCTCACATCGCTCCGTCGATCGCGCACCCGACTCGAGCCCGCCGCCACGGGTGCGCAGGGCACCGGTTCGGGGACTTCCACTGGTTCGGGCGAAGCTACGGCCTCCGACTCGTCTTCGAAGCTGACGCTGAAAGGATCCGCGGTCACTGCAGGCACGCGCTCGGTGGCATCCCCCTCGGCGAACACCAGGCCCTCGCTCGTCGCCTCGAGCCACTCGGAGTCTTCGTCGATTTGACGCGCGATGCGGCGCGCGACGACGGGCTGCGGCGCCGTGACCTCTTCCGGCTCCTGGTCGAGGCCGGGGTACGTGAGCTCAGGGACCCTGGGAGGCGGCGGCAAGCTGACTTCGTCGCGCTCCCAGCGCGGGGGCGCGGGATCCGTGCGCGCGGCTTGGTAGTCGGCAGGCTGCGGTTCGCGCAAGGGACGCGCTTCGTCTACGTGAGAGCTCGGCTCTTGGCGGGTAGCGCTCTGGCGGCGATGATTTTCCGTGCGCAAATTATCAACCTGGCGCGGGGCGCGCTCGGGAGCAGCTTCACGTTCACGACGCCGAGCCTTTGGTGCGGTTTGCCGACGGGCGGTCGCTGCAGGCTTCCGCACCTCACGCGCGCCCACGGTTTGCTCAGCCAACACCACTTCGCGGTAAAGACGGGACAACGCGCGCTTCGCGGCGGCGCGATTCACGGGAATCAACGCGGCTTCAAGCTCGCGGATCAGATCGGCGACGTCCGAACTCTTGCGGGTTGCACGCAGCAGCGCTGGGGGCAACGGACGCGAGACGCCCAGCAGCTCTCCTAGGCTCTCCCGTAGCAAGTCTGCAGCGAGCTCGCTGTCGCACGCGATCCCTCGCTCCACGCTGACCGATCCGCGCTCGTCGAGCACCAAGTCTGTAGACTCGAACTCTCGTGGAGCCCGGAGCAGCTGGTCCGCCGCAAGCAGGATCAGATAGCCCGCGACCTCACCAGCGACCGAAGCCTTGCGGGCCTCTCCTGCGACGACGATCTGTTCGAGATTGACAGTCATTGATGGTCCTCTCTCACGCACACTCCGCGCGCTCTCAGGTACTGCTTCGCCTCGCGAATCGAGTGCATTCCGTCATGAAAAATCGACGCAGCGAGGGCCGCATCAGCGCCTCCCTCCACGAACCCAGCGCGCAAATGCTCGAGTTCTCCGACTCCACCGGATGCGATCACCGGGATCCCCACGGCATCGACGACGGCACGCGTCAGCTGTATGTCATAGCCAACTTGGGTGCCGTCGCGGTCCATGCTGGTCAGCAAAATTTCACCGGCGCCTCGACGCTGCATCTCGGCGGCCCACTCGAGGGCGTCCATCCCCGTCGGGTTGCGACCTCCGTGGGTGAATACTTCCCAGCCATCACCACCGTCGCTGCGGCGCCGAGCATCGATCGCAACGACGATCGCTTGCGCCCCGTACGCGCCGGACACCTCTTCGATGAACTCCGGACGCCGTACAGCGGCTGTGTTGATGCTCACTTTGTCCGCGCCGGCGTGGAGCAACGCCTTCACATCCGCCGCAGTGCTGACGCCTCCCCCAACCGTGAGTGGGGTGTAGACCACGTCCGCGGTGCGCCGAATCACGTCGAGCAGCGCACTACGTGCCTCGTGGCTCGCGGTAATATCCAGGAACGTGATCTCGTCGGCGCCGTCAGCATCGTAGCGGGCGGCGCACTCCACGGGGTCGCCGGCGTCGCGAATGTTGACGAAATTCACTCCTTTGACGACGCGTCCGTCGCGCACGTCCAGGCAGGGAATGATGCGTTTTGCCAACATAAGCGGTACCGATGCGGGTCTGGCCAACGCCTGCCATACCCTCCCTGGAACGCTTGGGCCAAGCTCTGCGCGAATCGAGGCAAGGCTGCCATTCGTCGCGCAGAAAGCGGGCAGTGCAGTGAAGGCGCAGAGATCCACCTCACGGTCGATTCAGGGCTATAGTGCGGGCGATGCGGGTCTGCCCCAGCTGCGGGAGCACGAACGAGCCTTACGCGGTTCAGTGCGTGGTGTGTGGGGGCTCCCTCGACGGGGCACCGGAGACGCGGCGTCCGGCGCAGGCTGATCTGGCGCAGACGCGCCTGGGTGTTCCGTCGGTTTCGGAGCAACAGGGAGCGCCCAGCCAAGTCTCTACGCAGGCAGCTGGAGATTCGGGGGTGAGGTCCCCTGAGCCTGAACCCCAGCCCGCCAAGATGAATCTTGGGGGCACGCAGCTCCTGCCTCCGCAAGTCGCGATCCAGGTCCCGCCGCAGCAGGTCCCGCCGCAGCAGGTCCCGCCGCAGCAGGTCGCACCGCCGCAGCAGGTCGCACCGCCGCAGCAGGCCGCACCGCCGCAGCAGGCCGCACCGCCAGAGCAGGCATCCCCGGTGAAGCCGAACTTGATGCGCACGCAGCTGCAGTACAACGCGCCGAGCGCCCAAGCGCCGATCAACCCAGGGGCGGAAGCCGCGCCAAACCCCAACCTCGCCAAGGCCACGATGCTCGGCATGCCGCCGGTATCACCAGTCGCCGCCGGTGCTGGCCCGACCGATCCCGATGCTGGCCTGACCGACCCCGACGCTTCTGCGTCTCCGCAGGGCAATGCTCTGGCAGCGAAGGGGACCATGCTCGGCATGCCGCCCGCGAGCAGCGCAGCGAACCAAGCCAGCGCGAACGCCGTCAAGGGCACCATGCTCGGCATCGCACCAGTGGACCCCGCCCAGCTCGCGGCGCTGCAACGAGCACAAGCCGAACAGGCAGCTACGGCGCCAAACGCAGCTGCAGCTCCGAGCGCAGCGCCACTACACGGCGGAGGCGCCCCGCCAGCCTCCCAGGCGCTACTGAGCGAGAAGCGCACCATGCTCGGCGTCGCCATGCCCGGCATCGCACCCACTGGCAACTCAGCGCCTCAGTCCGTCACTTCAGAAAAGCGCACCATGCTCGGTGTCGCCATGCCCGGCATCGCACCGGTGCACGCTGGCCAAGCCGCTGCCGCTGTGCAGTACCCAGACGTGCCGCCACCTCAGAGCCTGGCCGAGGCGCCACCGTCAATTCCGCAGGGCAAGCCGATTTGGCCTTGGCTACTGGTCGGGCTAGCGGTGCTGATTCTGTTCGGCGGTGTCGGGTTGTGGTTCGTCCTGCGCCCCAGCACACCGGTCAGCGCGCGGCTCGAAACTTCGGAGAGCGGGCAAGAAGAGCTCGTCCTGAGCTGCCTCGCGTGTCCTGACCAGACGAAGGTCAAGCTCACCGGGACCGGCAACGAAGGGACCTTCAGCTCCGGGCGCGCTAGCGTCCAGCTCGGTCAGCCGCTCAGCGTTGGTGACCATGAGCTCGCGCTGGAACTCACACGACCCGGCTCGAAGGCGGAGTCGGTGAAACTAAAAATCCCCGTGGATTACCGGGTAAAGGTCGATATCAGTGCGCTGGAAGAAGATCCCCCCAAGCTTGCTCTGGCCGTCGAAGCGCGCCCTGGCACCGAGGTGGAGGTCGAGGGCAAGCCGCTGGCGCTCGACACTGACGGGAAGGGTCGCTGGACCGAAGACGTCAGCCAGCAGCTTAGCGGTCCCGCGAAAGGCGTCGAACGGCTGGAGCGAGAGCTCAGCTATCGCGTGAGCCCTCCAGACTCCGCCGCTGAGTCTGGCAAGACGAAGGTCCAGATCGGCATCGCGCCGTTGGTGGTGGAAGCACCACTCGACGCCATTACCGTGGACAAGCCGCGTTTCCTACTAGCTGGGACGACCCAACCAGGGGTGGAAGTCACGGTTGCTGGTCGCGCCATCAAGCGCCAGGCAGATGGCAGCTTCTCCCAGGTGATGAACGTCTCCACGACGGGTGAGACGACGATTCAGGTGAAGGGCACGCTGGCCAAGCACGCACCACGGTTTGTCCCGATCCATGTCAAACGGGTGAGCAGTCTGGAAGACGCGGCCAAAGATTTCCGCAAAGGAAAGACAGCTTCCTACTCCAGCGTCTCGAGTCAGCTGGGGAAGAGCACTGGCGCAAAGGTCGCCTGGAGCGGAAAGATCACCGACGCCCGGCCGAGCGACCACCGCAACATCCTGTTGCTCGACGTCAGCTCGCAGTGCTCCTCCCCCCCATGCCTAGCGCGCGTCGTGTACGCCGGGGAGACAGCGTTGAAGAGCGGTGACAAGATCACCGTGTTCGGCGAAGTGAAGCGCGGTGTACCTGGACCGCGCAAGGGTCAGACGCTCCCCGAAGTCGAGGCTGATTTCGTGCTCGAGGGGGTGAAGTGAACTCGGCGACCACGCAGCGCCTGGTCTCCACTTGTCCGGAGTGTGGAGCTGAGAACTCGCCCGCGTCTCGCTTCTGCAATCAGTGTGGCAGTTCGCTCGAACACAGCGGGGCCCCCAAGCGTGAGGTGGTGTCGCCGGAGAAGATCGCGGACCCGCTGCTGGGAATGGTCATCGCGGAGCGCTATCGCATCGTCGCTCCCATCGGACGTGGGGGAATGGGCGTGGTCTATCGCGTCGAGCACGTTCGAATCGGGAAGCTGATGGCGCTGAAGTTGCTCACTGGCGAGCTCACGAGCGACAGCGAGCTGGTTGGGCGTTTCAAGCGCGAAGCGCTGATGGTCAGCAAGCTCTCCCATCCCAACACCGTTCAGGTCTTCGACTTTGGGACGAGTGATGGCCTGACTTACCTGGCCATGGAGTTCCTCGACGGACGCGACCTCGGGCGCCTAATCGAAGACTCCGGCTGCCTGGATCCCGTGCGAGTCGCACGCCTCACGATTCAGATCTGCAGCTCTCTCGCAGAAGCTCATGGCCAAGGCATGATCCACAGGGATCTGAAACCCGAGAACATCATCGTCCTGCAGACTCGGGAAGGTGAGCTCGTAAAAGTCTTGGACTTCGGACTCGCAAAGCTCCGCGAGTCATCCGAAATGCTCGAAGTGACCTCACGCGGAGCCATCGTAGGAACGCCCTACTATATGTCTCCAGAACAAGTACGCGGGGAGGAAGTAGACCAGCGTAGCGACATCTATTCCCTCGGAGCCTTGATGTACAAGGCACTGACGGGCAAGCCGGTATTCGACGCGGCGACGCCGGTAGGCGTGTTGACCAAGCACCTCACCGACGACGCCCAAGCCCCCAGCCAACGCTTCCCCGAACTGAGCATTCCACACGGGATGAATCGGATCGTGATGCGCCTGTTGGCGAAAGACCCGGCGCAGCGGTTTCAGTCAGTAACCGATCTTCAGGCCGCTCTCGTGGGAGAGCTGGAGAACCAAGGCGCCAACAGCGGGGTGGACTACCTGCTCGACTCCGGGCACATGCGCGAGCTCGAGCGCCCGGATGCTGCCGCCACGCGTGACGAGGTAGAGCGCTACGAGCGAAAACTGAAGCGGCGAGACCAGGCCGTTTGGTTCGGTATCCTAATCGTGCTCGGAGTCCTCAGCTACGGCGGGTTCGAACTGTACAAGAAGCTAACCTACGTTCCTGCGTTCACTGGCGTCGAAATCGAACCGAACGACACTCCCACCCAAGCGAATCCGCTTCCGTTCGGAAAAGAGGTCCGGGGTCATCTAGGTCAGCGAATGGAACCGGACGTCGCGGACCGCGACTTCTTTCAGGTCGACACCCAGGGCACAGAAGTGTCGCTCCGCGCCACGGCGCTCCCGAACCTCGCCTCGTGCCTCAGCATCTTCCGAGTCGGTGAGGAGCAGGCGCTCGGACGCTACTGCAGCGGGCGTCCTGGATTCGACCTTGACATCCCCAGACTGAAGCTCGAGCAGGGCGCCTACTGGGTGATGCTCACCCAAGATCGGGATCGCTACGGGGAGAGCGCTCCACCCCTGATCGAAAACGTTTCCGACAGCTATGTGCTGCTCGTCGGCGCCTCCGACGCGGAGTACGACGAAGCCGAGCCCAACGACACCCAGCAGTCCGCGGTCGACATCCCTGCAGGCAAGCGCGTCCAAGGACGCCTCGCCTGGATGCAGGACGTCGATGTGTTCTGTCACGAGAGCACGGAGCCCTTCTCCTTCGAGGTCGCAGAGCTTTCCGCTCGGCAACGCGGAGCAGTGCTGGAAGTAACGCCGCTCGGTGGCCCTTCGGATCGCATTCCGACACGTCTCTACCCGGAGTCCTCAGAGGTCAAGCTGGGCGAGACGGACCAGCGAAGCCCCCTGCGAACCCCAGGAGCGAGCGGAAAGCTCTGCGTGAAGCTCAGAGTGATCCCGGACCCCGGCGCGCCGTTGCCCCATCCTCGCATCGCGCCTGCTGGTTCCGAGCGCTACGCCGTGAGCGTGGTAGAGGCAGTGTCGCCCGCGGCGCCCGAACCGACCACGCCTCATCACGGCGGGAAAGCAGCCCCTAGGCCCCCAGCGAAGCCCGCAACCGAACCAAGCGCCGCAGCCCCACCCGCACCGAGCGCCGCGCCCGCACCACCCACTCCCGCAGCACCAGCGCCGAGCGCCGCTCAATGAAACCGATGTACGCCTCTCGCTTGCTCCCGTTCTGCATACTGGCGCTTTGCGCGTTAGCTCCAGCCGCCCACGCAACGAATCCAGCGTACGCCAAGCGAACTCGGGTCGGCACTTCACCCGGCACGACGAACATGGCTCGCGCAGACGTCAGTCGAAGCGGCCTCAGCGCGACGGCGCTGCCAGCAGCTCTTGTGGTCAAACGAGAGCTGCGTGTCACCGGCGGCATCACCAGCGGGATGCTCAGCGACGCAGACGGCCGACTCGTCGTCGCCACGCTGGACCCCGAGTTGGTCCAGCTCTCCGCCGAGGGGAAGCAACAGTGGTCCGTTTCCACTGGGAAATCTGCTGCTGTGGTGCAACCCGTGCTCCTGAGCGACGGAACTCGCGTACTCTTGAACGCCGACAATCAGCTCTTCGGCTTCGGCTCCAGCGGCACCCGGCGCTTCAACCTCCAGTTGGTGCCGGGACACGCACCCAGCACCGATCTGCTCCCTATGCCCGACGGAAGCGTGGTGGTCGCGCTCTCGACCCGCTTGGTTCGCGTGTCCGCCGAAGGACGCATACTCGACACCGCGCGAACTCACTCGAAGGTGGTCGCCCTCCTCGCCAAGGGTCGAGACGTCCTGGCGTTGACGAACGCCGGAGATCTCTTGCGCTGGCGCTCCCCTCACCCACCGCGGCGAATCGCGGGGCTTGGTGGTCCGCCAACTGGAGGTGTGATCCACGGGCGCCATCTCTTGACCGTGGTTGGCGGCAACAAGTTGCTCGACATCGACCTCCCCACTCTGACGGCTCACGTGCGCTGGACTCTCCAGGCCTCGACAGCCCTGGATAGCCCGATCGCGTTGCCGAGCGGAGACACCCTCAGCTGGACCGGGGATGGGCTCTTGCTCAGGCACAACCGACGCGGCACCGAGGAGATGCGCGTCTCGCTCGAGCCTGGTTCAGCAACACCGAGTCCGGTCGCAAACTCGCCGGTGCTGGCGGATGCGAGCGGTCGCTTCGCGTTCGCCCGCGCGGGCCTCGGGCTGGGCGTGGTGGATCCAGACGGCAGCCTGCACTTCGTTGAAGGTGCCAGCTGCGAAGCCCCGGTCAGCCTGATCCAAACGGGCAAGTCGAGCTTCGCCCTCGGCTGCCGTTCCGGGGTCTTGTGGCTGCTGCAGGCGAAGTGAACGACCTGTCCCTTCGCAGGATGCTGTTGATTGCCAGGGTGTTCTTCAACACCCCCGTTAGAAACGTCGTCGCTTGCGCGCTTCTTCAGCCGTAGCTCGGATCCGAGCGTACTGCTCGACGCCCACCTTCGGCGGGATCAAGCGTGCTTGGCCACTAGACGCGCTGAGCACCGCGTCGTCGACGAGCACGTCTTCGGCACTGCTGTTCTCGAGGTACAAGCACGGCTGCTCGCTGACCGCCGGTGTGCGCGCGCTGAGTTCGCACCATCCATCGCTACCCGGCGCGCTAGCTGAGGGCGTCGCCTGTGCGAACACGGGGGTGTCGTTGGAGATGCAGCCGATTGCGTAGACCGCGACCGCGTTGCAGTCACCGTCCTTGGGCTTCACCCACAGGCTAAGATCCATCGCCTGCCCATTGGCCGCGACCGCGTAGGCCAGCATGCGGCGATTCTTGGTCAGTCGACCGCAGGTGATGCCTGAACGACACAGGCCGCCGGTCTCTAGGAGTAGTCCAAAGCTCGAGTTCGAGAAGCTCAGCCATCCGTACTGTCCGTCATGATCACTGAACTCGAAATCACCGTCTACGAGCAGGTTGTCGACCGCCGCCACGTTTCCGTAAGGATTCCTCACCTGCAGGCTCCGTACCGCCTTGGGCGGCTCGGCATCGCTGCCACCATCCTTGGGGGGTGCGGCGTCCTGTTCCGGGGCATCCGTACCCGCGTCCGCTGCTGGGGCCTCATCAAGGGTCTGCTTGTAGGTCTCATCACTGCAGCCTGACGCGATCGCGACGCCCCAGAGCATGCAAGCAAAGACGCAGCTGCGCGTCGTCATTTCAGATTGCTCCTCACCCACTCGAGCGCCCGCTGATACGGCGCGTCGACACCTTGAAGTAGTCCGCTCTGGGTTTGCTCTACGATCTCATCTGGGGCGATACCGTGGCCAATCAGCAGCTCTCCATCCACGGTGACGGTGTCTCCGCTCGCCAGCTGCGAGCCGAACCCCGACCAGTAGTCGAACTGATAGAAAGACGAGAACGCGCCAGCCGTCTCGTGGGGCCCGAAGATGCGTACGTTCGGAGCGCCCTTCATTCCGTGCGGCAACCAATCGCTCGCGGAAGTGTCTCGATGAAGCAACAGCGCCACCGGCAGGGAGAGATCCGGATTCGCGGAGCCGACCTCATAGGCCAGCCCGGCACCGCCCAGCAACAGCAGCTTGTTGAACAGCGCCTGTCCCCCGGCCACGTCCGCGGGGTACTCGTCACCCGCCAGGTTCTTGAAGGTACCGATCGAGAGCAGCTTCTTCTCTCGCACCAGCCCCGTGATCACGGTCGGCGCTTCGAGTGTGCCGCCGTTTCCGGTGCGGTGGTCTAGAATGACACCCCGCGCGTTCTGGCGTAACTCCGCGATTGCCTGACGGAAAAACGTGGCGTCCTTGGGGAGCAAATCGTTCCAGGTGACACCGTACACCTTGTCCGCGGCAGGCGCGTCCGTCACCAAACCGCTCCACGGCGTATCGAAGTCGTGCAGGGCCGCGCCCTCCGGCGGGTCGGCCTGGTGAAGCAGCGGGCGGTTGTCACAGCTCGGCATGTCAGCGTCCGTAGGCGGGATGTCGCTGACCTTCAGCGTCTCGACCTGATCCGCGCACTTCAGCGTCTGCGGGTCGCAGCGCACCACGCTGAACGTCCGAGCGAAGTTCGGGATGCCGTCGTGAAGCAACTCGACGAACTCTCCGTAGACGTCAGGATCCGACGAGGTTCGGGCGCGCGAGTTGATGCTGAAAATCGAGCGAGCCCAGGCGATCGGGTGCTGCCCATCGATGGCGACCAAGCGGTCACCAGCGTGCAGCCCGAGGCTGTTGGTCTCCGCGACATGGCTTACCAAAATATCCGCGTAGCCTGGATCGCTGGCCCACACCGTCTGGCTCAGATCCGCCCTGCCCTCGATGAAACAAGCGCCAAGACGTCGCGGCGACTTCACGCCTCGCAACGTGCTGCGGAGCACCGTATGCGCGTCGTGCAGGTAGCGCACACCGCGCTCGTACGCCTGCCAATATGCGGCTGCCGTCGCCGCGGTCTTCATTTGCTCCATTTCTTGCAGCGCGCCCGGCATGTAGGTCTGCCGCGTAAGCCGTCCACCGAAGATCCAGCGCACCCGCGCCATCAGGTAGTCGGCGACCAGCGCGCGGTCCGCAGCCGGTGGAAGCGGCGGCACCAGCGGTTCGATGTCGCGACAGCGCTGGCCGACGCACAGCTGGTCCGCCCCGCACACGGCGTCGAACGCACCGGCGCAGCTGATTTCCTCACGGAACCCTCCAGTCAACCGGAGTTCGAAGCCATCGACCTGGACGTCCTCACCGCGCAAATCCAGCGTCAGGTCATCGATCTCGGCGCCGTCGATGTCGATCTCTCCGCTCTCGAGCTCGAGCCAGCCGTCGCTGGTCGTGCGCCCGGTTGGGTAGAGCGGCAACTCGTCTTTGACGAAGCCGAAGGTGCGCACCACCCGAGCGTTCAGCCGAGAGTGACGCACCCACACCGAAGCTCGAAAGCGCCCGCGCGTGGTGTTGTCGATCGCAGAGCCGAGCAGAGGCACCGAGAGGGTGCCCTCACCGGTGCTGAGCGCGAGGAACGCATCACCTTCCAGCGGCAGCTCTCCGTTTCCGGCTTGCACCGCAAGCACACAGCCCTCACACCCGAGGTCCTCGATGCTCGCAGCGTCTTCCCAGCCCAAGGTCAGCTTTGCTTGGGGATCGTACTGGAGGGCGCCCGTCGCATCGAGCGACGCTGCCCCTGCGGGCGCAGCAGCGCCGAGGACAGCCAGTCCCGCTAGCGCGGCCCAATTCCCTCGCTTCATAGCTTCACTCCGCCATTGCTCATTTGCGCCACCTTGCGCCGCGTAAGCCAAGCCTCGAGAGCCTGTCCCGCGGGTGTCGGCGGCTTCATCCCCGGACGGATCCACTCACGCATACCGGCTTGCCATTTGGGCGCCGCCGCTTTGAGCCGCGCGGAGATTCGAGTCTGACTCGGGATGATGCGCGCATTCGCTGGGGCAGCCTTCAGCACCGCATCGTCCACCAGCGTCACACTGTTGTCCGATTGGAGGGACGTCACGGATAGGCAAGTCGCACGTTGCCGCTCGGGGAACACGCCCCGGTACTCACACCAGCCCTTCTCGTCCGGGGCGGTGGCCGGCGTCAAAGCCTCTTCAGGATCGCCACCATCGAAGCAACCGATCAGCGCTGCCTCCACCTCAGCGCAGTTCCCACTCACCGGCTTTGCCCAGACTGAAGCCTCCACGGAGGCGCCGGTCGGCGAGACGCCCACACCAAGAATGGTCGCAGTGCGTCCAAGCGGAGCGCACTTCAGCCCGCTCTTGCACTGCGGCCCCACGCTGATGTTGTCGAGCGTCGTGGGCTGGAAGCGACCAAAGATCGAAGGCGTCACCCAGCCGTATTGCGAAGCAAACGCCGAGTGCCACTCGAAGTCGCCGTCCCACAGCAGGTTGTCGCTCTCGGCCATGTTTCCGTACGGACTACGGTACTCAACGCTGCGACGCACGGCCGGGGTGCCGCCGCTGCCGGCGTTACCGCCCTGGGCGCCGTTGCCGCCGGCGCCCGCCGCGCCCGCCCCAGCGTCTCCGCCGGCACCAGCGCTCTGGCTGTCGTTGATGCGTTCATCAGAACCGCACGCAGCGATTCCGCAGGCCAGCGCTCCGGCCCCGATCAGGGCCAACCATGTTCTGAGGCTCATTTTGCGATCTCCTGTCGCACCCAAGCGAGGGCCGTGTCGTAGACGGTGTCCTTGCCCGCCAAGAGGTCTGACTGCTTCTGCACTACGGTCACGTCGGGTTCCACACCGTGCCCGTTCAGCATCTGCCCGGAGAAGTGCAGCGTGTCACCGATCGCGATCGAGTAGCCGAGACCAAGCCAGTAGCCGAACGTGAACAACGTCGAGAAGCCGCCGGCAGTCTGATACGGCGCGAAGATCCGCGCCTTCGGCGCGCCCTTGATTCCGAGCGGTAACCAATCGCTAGCGGATCCATCGAGATGGGTCAGCAAGGCCACGGGTAGATCCGTGCGCGCGTTGGAACTCCCTGCATATTCCATGTTCCCAGTCGCGAGCAGCTGATTGAACAGCGTCACGCCCTCGCTTGGCTCGACCGCCGGCTGAGCGCTCTGATTGCGGAACAGGAACACGTCAAGTGGCGTCCGTTCGCGGACCAGGTTCCACAAGATGGCTGGCCCAAGGCTGGTGCCCCCGAAGCCCGTGCGATGATCGAGGATCACGCCCTTGGCGTTGGCCTTCCAGTCAGCGACCGCGTTGTTCAGCAGGTTGCCCACGCCGTCCGCTCCCTGCACATACAGAGAACTCCAGAGCAGCCCGTAGATCGCCTCCGTCGCATTGCTCTCCAGCACGATGCCTTGAGCAGTGGCGCCGCGGCTGTGACTCGTCGGTGCCCCGGGGATATGAATGATGGGGCGATTGTCGCAGCCGATGTCCTGATTCGCATCGATGTCGGCCGGCGGGAGCGAGTCGATGTCGATGGCCTCGATCGTCGGCTCGCAGGTGCCTTGACTCGAGCTGCAACGCACGACCTCGATCACATGCGCGAACTTGGCGATCAAATCGCGGAGTCGCGCTGTGTGCTCAGCGTGGGTGACGTGGTTCGACGCCGTCCAGTAGCCTGGGTCGACGTTGATCAGTGAGCGCGCCCATTCGATGGGGTGCCGACCATCGACGCGCACCAGCCGGTCTCCAGCCTGGAGCCCGAGCGTGTTGCCCTTGCCGACGTGAGAAACCAGCACATCGAGGTACTCGCTGTTGCTCGGAGCAACTTGATCGCTCACGTCCGCACGGCCCTCGATGAAGCAGATCGACAGAGGCTGCGGGTCGTCGAGGATGAATCCGTCAATGCCGGAGCTCGTGGTGTGCCAGTCGTGGAGGCGCCCGATTGCAGAGCGGTAGCGAGTCCAGAAGGTCAGCGCATCGGGAGCCGCGCGCATGGCCTCGATCTCGGTCAGCGCAGCAGGCAAATCGCGAGCCCGGTTCTCTTGGGGTCCGTAGAGGTGTTGGAAGCGCGCGCCGAGGTAGCTCACCAGCGCGTCGCGCTCCTCAGCGGCAGGCAGCGCGGGGACCCGTGCAGCAGCGTCGTGGCACACGCCATACTCGCAGATCTCGCTGGGAGAACAGCTCTGAGTGTCCTGGGCGCCGGCGCAGCGCGAGAGCGCGTGACCCAGCCCTTCATCGATGATCTCCAGCGCATCCACCTCGGCGCCCGTCGTCGTGAACACACCGAACGACAGCTGGCCGCTCGAGGCTGGGTCGATGTTCAAGGCGTTGCTCTTGAGTTCGTACCAGCCGTCGCTCGTGGTTCGTCCGGTGGGAAAGAACGCCGCAAAATCTAGGGTGCGCCCTTCCTTGTCGCTGAGTTCGAGAGTGGCGACCACTTCGCCCTCACGCGCCCAAACCGTTGCAGAATAACGTCGCGCCTCCGCAGGCAATGCCACAGGGAAATCGTACCCGTCGAAGACCGCCAGTTTCAGTACCCGCTTACCCTGCATCGCGTACTCGACAGCAGGTGTGTCGAGCGTCGGGCCAGGCGCTCCCCCTGTGCCTCCGGTGGCTGCACCGCCATTGCCAGCCGCGCCGCCATTGCCAGCCGCGCCGCCACCAGCAGTCGCACCCGCGCCGCCGCTCGATAGCCCACCTGCGCCAGCGGCCGACTGCCCGCCAGCACCGCCAACGCCCGGCTCAGCGAATGGCTCTTCCCCCTCCTCGAAGCTCAAACGGTAAACCGCCGCGTCATCGAAGGAGAACTCCCCTTGGGCATCGAACTGACCGGCCAACGCTGGCGCGCTGAACAGTAGGAGCGCCCAAGGCACCAAGGAAACTCGCATACTCACTGACCCAATCCCTTTGCTGGGGCGCTTCGGCTCCGCCGTTGGGCGAGACTTGAACACCTGCTTCCGATCGCTTTGACCGGAGGAAACAAGAGCAGGGGCGCACCCACGTGACCGCTCAGTAATGCGAAGCTGGGCATCCCACAACCGGCAAGACCGCTGAAACCCAGCTCCACCTTGCGTGCGTCGAACCCAGCAAGAATGCGGTGATTCAAAGCTGTAGTGGCGGTGTAGCCCGGGACGCTTTGAGACACCCGCACCCAGCTTGCTATGCTCGGCCAATGCACGAGGGCGCAGCGCAGAGACCGAAAGTCAGCAGCGTCGCCGTCGAGCTCACCGCTTACTGCAACCAGAAGTGTAGCTACTGCTACAACGAGTGGCGCGAAGACGGCGGCAAGTCTCTGTTCGATGGGAGCCAACCCGGGCCGCGCCAACTGGAGCGCGTGCGGCGGTTGCTCGATGCCTGGGATATCGATCACCTCACCCTGACCGGCGGCGAACCCTGCGCGAGCCGGGAGCTGTTCCCGTTGCTCGACCTCCTGAGGGAGCGTGGCGTAGGCGCCCAGATGATCAGCAACGGCGGCCTGATCGACGACGCTCTGGCCAAGCGGCTCGCAAGCTACGACTTGCGCTTCGTGCAGGTCACCCTGAATGGCCCAAGCCGCGAGCTTCACGAAGCCCACGTCGGCGAAGGGCACTTCGAGCTCACGCTGCGCGGCGTGCGGGAGCTCGTATCCGCACGCGTCCCAGTCGTCGGCTGCATCGTGGTCACACGCCAGAACGCCAACCACGTTGGGGAAATCCTCGAGCTGTGGGAAGAACTCGGGGTCAGACACATCGCTCTCAGCCGCTTCAGCCCGGCGGGCTACGCGGCGTCCCACGCGGCAACCCTCCTGCCGAGTCGAAGCGATTTGATCGCCGCGTTCGAGGCGAGCCAGGCGTTCATGGAGAGCACGCCAAAGCGATTCCCCGCGGCAACATTAACCAAACCTCGCAAGGCGACCCACCAGATCTCCTGCACGATGCCCGTGCCACCCTGCGCAGTGGAGGTGGAGCGCTTTGGGGACATCCGCTTCGGCACCTGCCCCATCGGCACCGGCGCCCAAGAGTTTGCGTTGGGCCCCGATGGCAAGCTGCGGAACTGCACGCTGCACCGCACGGCCATCGGCGGCGTCAGCGACGTCTTGAACCCGGAGATCGAGCTGGCTGGGCTGCTCCAGGCGCAAGAGGTCACGGAATACCGACGAGAGCAGCCCGAGTTCTGCGAAGGTTGCCTGCATGTCCAGACCTGCGCCGGTGGCTGCGGCGCCGCTGCCGAATGGGTGCTGGGCCACGCTAGGCGCTACCCAGATCCGTTCGTCTGGCAACACATCGACGACACCTTTGGAGCAGAGCTCAGCGCTCAGCGAACGAGCGCTGAAAAGAGACGCCTGGAGCTGATTCTATGAGCGACGACGAAGCGCGCCGGCGCATTCTCGAGCGGCGCGCCCAATTTATCCGCGCGGCAATCACCTCCGCAGGCATCGGCAGTGCGAGCGTCGCGCTGAACGCGTGCGACAACCCCCTCGCCCAGCCTTGCCTCGAGCCACCGCCTGTCAGCACCGGCGCCCCGCCGAGCGCCCAGCCTTGCCTGGAGCCCATGCCCCCGCCCGCCGACGCTGGCGGGCCGGACGCCGCACCCAACCCGAGCCCTGCGCCAAACCCAAGCACAGCCCCCAGCGCGAGCGCAAACACGGCGGGTGCCCCCGATGGGAGTTCCTCGGCGGCCGCGCCCCAGAAGGAGCCCTCGCCGCCCAAGGTTGCGCCCACCCAGACGGTCGTCAAACCGCCGCCCATGCCCTGCCTGAAACCCATCTCTCCGCCAAAGTCCCGCTAGTGACCCGCGTCGACCGCCCACGCGTGCTGCTGTTGTGGCCTGGTGGCTTGTTTTCCGGCGGCGGAAACTTTGGAGTTCCACAGCTCCTGAGCCTCGCCCAAGCGCTGAAGCGTGGCGCCGACGCCGACGTCGAGATCATGGATCTCGACTCGGAGCGCGTGCTGAATCCCCGCGGCATCGATTTCTCGGAGCTCGCTCACAAAGGCTACGACCTGGTCGGCGTCAGCTGCTACTCGTCCTACGACTACCTGAAGGTGATCGCCCTCGGTGAGCTGCTCCGCGAGCACCTGCCGCGCGCCTGGCTGGTGGTCGGTGGCTACCACCCAAGCGCGCGCCCCGGCGATTTTACGCGGGAGGGCTCGCCCTTCGACTTCGTGGTCGTCGGCGATGGCGAACGACCACTCCTGCGCCTCGTTGAGGCCCTAGGCAGCGGTAAGCGGCCGCTCAATCGCGTCCTGGGTCCCGACTCGGTTCCCCATCCGGGCGAGCTGATGCCCTACCCGTGGGAGCTCTTGGATCGCTATCGCCCCATCGCGCGGCGCTTGGCCTCCCAGGCGGAGATCTACCTCTCACGCGGCTGCCCCTTCGACTGCGCGTTCTGTATGGAGCGGGCGAAGCGCGACGTCTCCTGGCGCTCCCTGGAGCCGCTCCACGCCGTAGAAGAGCTGCACCGCCTGGACCAGTATCTCGACCTATCAGACTGGACGCTGTTCATCGCGGACGCGCTGTTCGGCATGAAGCAAGCATGGCGCCGCGAGTTCCTCGAGGCGCTCGCAGCGCGACCCATCCGCGCGCGCAAGATCTGGCTCTTGATCCGCGTGGATCTAATCGAAGAAGAAGACTTCAGGCTGATGGCGCGAGCAAACATCGGCCCAGGTTTTGGCTTGGAGAGCGGCGACCCCGAACAGCTTCGGCGCATTCGCAAGGCAGGCAAGCTCGAGCGCTACCTGGATAAGATGCTCACCGTCGCAGAGTGGGCGCGCACCTATCAGGTCCCGTTCGGAGCGAACATCATCGTGGGGCACCCTGGGGAAACGGAAAAGAGCCTGAGGACCAGCGCAGCCTACATGCAGAAGCTCTTCTTGGAGCACCCAAAGGGTAGCCACGGCTTCCTCTCGGTCGATCCATTTCGCTTGTACCCCGGCTCTCCCATCGACGAGGAGCGTGCGACCTGGGAGGCGCAGACCGGCATGCGCGTGCACCGCTACCCGTGGTGGGAAGACGGCGATCAAGACTTCCTCAGCGAGTGGGTCGATGCGTCGGGCGAACTCGACTACCGCGCCACTCAGCGCCTTGTCAGCGAGCTATTCGACCCCATCTTGCAGGCCCTACCCGAGCACTTCGCCTACACCGGGCCAGCGCGAGACTATTTCATGCGCGCCATCTCGGAACAGGTGGAGCACACAAGAGACCGCGCCCACCTGCGCAAGCTCGGGCTGTGGCATCTGTGGAGCGGTCTCCACTACGCAAGCACCAGCGAGGCGCGACACCACCGCATGATCGAAGACTCCGAACTCCAAGCGCGCGCCAAGCGTGAACGCATCGGGCTCGTCGAGCGAGTTCGGCGTCACGTGCCCCTCTCGCCGGAGCTGGAGCGCGCCATGCTGGAGGTTCCGCGAGAGCGCTTCGTTCCGGCAGAGCTCGTGCACCGCGCCGCGGAGGATGTGGCGCTGCGACTGGACGACAGCGGTCAGTCCACCATTAGCGCCCCCCACGCCTACGCTCTGAGCTTCAACGCCCTCGACATCGAACCCGGAGATCAAGTGGCGGATCTCGGAGGCGGTTCGGGCTACGGCGCTGCGCTGCTCGCCGAGCTCGTGGGTCCCCAGGGAAACGTCACCAGCATCGAGTACGATCCGAAGTTGGTCTGCTGGGCGCAGCAAAACCTAGCGCCGTGGCCCTGGGCGCAGGCACTGGCCGGCGACGCCCACGACGTCGCCCTGTGGCGCGGCGCCAACAAAGTCAGCATTGGCTTCGCCCTCGACGAGCTGCCGCCCGCCTTCATTGAGGCCCTGCCCGTTGGTGGTCGTTTGGTGGCGCCCGTTCATCCGGCGGAGCCACGCGACGATCGCTCCCAGGATCTCCTGCTCGTCACCCGCACCGCTCTGGGCTTCGAAACCCAGCGCCTTGAGCGCGTGCTCTACGTCCCCGATCGCGGCACCTCTCGCGAACCTAGTTCAGCCAGCAGCTAGCTCGCGTACCAAGCTCCAGAGCTCCGGCGGCACGTGCATGCCCTCGAGTTCCTCGATTCCTCGCGGTAACTCCCCGCCCAAGTGCTCGAACCACTCGAGGTGAGCCTCGCTGAAGCCTGCTCGCGACGCTCGCTCTGCCAAGAGCGCGATCGCTGACCGCTCCAGGTGAGCGTCATAGGCTGCTCCAGATCGCCAGCGCGAGGAAAGCTCCCATACGGTCGCCTCGTGACACGCCTGCCAAGCCACGTGCTCGAGCCCCGGCCCCTCGTCGGGCTGCGCGGCTCCCACCCAAACTTGCTTCCCCATCAAGCGCCCACGACGCCACAGCGGCCGCAGTTCGCAAACTTCCAGCCCCTGGAGGGCAGGCGCGACGGGGCACAATTCCGCAAGGTAACGTCTCAGTGCCCGTGAATTTCTTGGGGGTGAGAGGTGCTCCAGGTGCACGCGCTCGACCTCGCAAGCCATCCGCAGCACCTCCACCACTGAACGCTGCGGTATCAGCTGCCGCCACACCACCTCATCAAAGCACCTCACCCCCTGATCCGGAAACGCGTGCAGATCCACCAAAGCGAACCGCAGGGCGTCCTGGCTGTTCGCGAACAAGAGGGGCAGTCGCTGGATCTCCAGACGCACGTCGAGGGGCGCGAGTAGCTGAGAGAGCAGCGCCACGTCCTCACCCAGTTCGCGCCCAGCGCTCGGCCCCAGGCGCTGCGCACAAAAAGCAGCGTAGGCCGGTTCGTGCAGGCTGCCCGGTTCCGGCAGCGGAACGTGGGCCAACACGTGGAGCACCAACTCGGCGTAAGGGCGCCGGATCTCGAGGCTCCCGGTCATGCCGTCAGCTCGAAGACGGCAAATGTTACCAAAAGGAACTTTGCACCTGGCATGGCCTGGACGGCTTCCTTAGACTAACCGGGCTCGCGTCCCACAACGCGAGGCGTTAAGAACGGGAAATAGCCGATGATCAGCATCACAGAACTCGCAGCAGGCAAGGTACGGGAAATCGCGGACGCGGAGGGCCTCCAAGGCCAAGGCCTCCGATTGCGGGTGATTGGCGGCGGTTGCGCCGGCTTCCAGTACGATTTGTACTTCGAAGACACGCCTACGGACATGGACGAAACCTTCGAGTCGAACGGCGTCCAGCTCTACATCGACCCCCTCAGCTACCAGTACCTCGACGGCACCGAGATCGACTTCGTCGAAGGTGTGCACGGCTCCGGCTTCAAGTTCGGCAACCCGAACGTGTCCGGCACCTGCGGCTGCGGCTCCAGTTTCTCCGTCTAAGCTGCTCTCCGTCGGCTCAGCCGATCGACGCTACGACCCGGGTGCTGCTCTGGCAGTCAGCCCGGGTTGATTCGTTTGTGGTGCGGCTCGATGGCTACCGGGCTGCGATCAGCACGACTGTAGAAGTCGACAAGCAAGTCGTAGACGAGGCGAATCCTGCGACTGGTGTGCAGCTCCCGATGTGTGGCGAGATAAGTCGGAAAGGTCACCGGGTGCATGGCTGGCACCGCCGGCTCCACCTCAGGCGTCCTCCTGCCAACTTCGTCGGACATCATCGCCACTCCCAGGCCGTGGCGCACGAGCTCCCAGCCCACGATGCCACTCGCCGAGTTGAGCTTGAAGTTCGCGGGCGTGATCGGGATCCCCAGGGGAACGAACAGCTCGATCATGCGCGCGACGTCTCCGTAGCCGATGAAGTCGTGCGTCGCCAAATCGGCCAGTGACTGCGGCCTGCCACGACGCTCGAGGTAACTCGTCGCTGCGTACAGCCGTGCCGTGGCGGTGTGCACCAGCTGCCCAATCAGCCCTGGCTGATTGGGGCGCACATGCCGGATCGCTATGTCTGCCTCGCGGCGCAAGAGATCATGGATGTCGTTCGCCGCGATAATTTCCACCCGGATTAATGGCGCCAGCTCGCGCAACTCGCAGATCAGCGCTGGTAAGACGTAGGTCGACATCACATCGCTCGCGGTGATGCGCACCTCGCCTTCGACTGCTTGCGACTGCCCTGACGCCACGAGGGAGATCCGGCTCGCCGCGTCGCCCATGGCCCGCACGTGCTCGAGCAGCTCGAGCCCCGACGCGGTCAGCTCGAGGCTCCTCCCCACCCGCTCAAACAGCGTCACCCCGAGATCCGCTTCGAGCCCGGCGACCTGGCGGCCCAGAGTCGGCTGAGTCAGCCCCAGTGCCCGCGACGCTGCGGAGAACGAGCCTTCTTCCGCGGTCGCGAGAAACGCTCGCACCTGGTTCCAATCGAAGTTCACCGCCGCCCAGTTCATGCAAATTCGTATAACCCGACTGCGCATTTACGCAATTCACCATGCCCAGATGAATAGCTATCAATCACGCAGGAGGTACGCATGGAAGCAGCCCAATTCTGGAACCGAGTCGCCGCGAGTTACGCGCGCTCCCCCATCGCAGACACCGACGCCTACGAGGCGACCTTGGAGCGAGTGCGCACTCACCTCAAAACGACAGACCATGCTCTCGAACTGGGGTGCGGTACTGGAACCACCGCCCTGCGACTAGCAGATGCCGTGGACTGCTACACGGCTAGCGACTTTTCTAGCGCCATGCTGGAAATCGGCAGAGAAAAGGCCCGCGCAGCTCACATCACCAACGTCGACTTCAGGACCGTGGAACTCGGGGGTGCTCAGTTGGAGGAAGGCTACGACGTGGCGCTGGCGTTCAACGTGCTTCACTTGGTGCCCGACTTGCCAGCAGCGCTCGAGCAAATCCGGGGCGCGCTACGCCCAGGCGGCCGCTTCATCTCGAAGACCCCGTGTTGGCCGGACAGCGCCGTGCCGCTGAAATACCGCGCGCTCGGGACGGTACTGCCGATCATGCGCTTGCTGGGCAAAGCGCCGGACTTCGTGAAGCTGCGCCCCGTCGCGGAGCTCGAGCAGCTCTTTCGGGACGCGGGTTTCGACTTCATCGAGGTCGGCGACTATCCAAAGCACCCGCCGAGCCACCTCATCGTGGCGCAAAAGCCCTTGGCTCACTGAGCGTGGGTAACCGATGGGCTCGCCCAACGTGTCTCTTCTCGAGGTTGGGGGGTGAGGGTCCGCAGGGCCTGCCGGATTCAGACGCCTCCAGCAACCGGCGCGCATGCACTGCGCAACCTCGCCCATTCGGGCCTTCGCACCCATCTCACGGCAGATGGAACAACTCCCCGATCCCAACGGTTTCTCTGCAAAGCGGCGCTCCGTACGTTCCTGACACAAAAGAGATCTTCTTCAATTTCAATCGGTTGACGCACCTTTAGAGCCGACTCGATTTTTTTTGAAGAAACCTGGAACCAACAGGATTCGAGCCGCGTAATCTTTTCGAGCCGACCCCAAAACTTGGGGTCAGCACAAAGTCTGACTCTCGGTTAGTGACTGACTCCTGGTAAAAGGATTCACCGACGAGCCAGCGGCGGTTCGAAAGAGCCGCCCACGCACGCAGACCGCTGTTCCGTTACGTAAGGTAAGTTCAAATGGCTACTCAGAGCGACCCCGAAGTCTCCCGCTACATCACCATGACTCAGCACCTGCCGAAGCTGAGCCGTGAGGAAGAGGTTGAGCTGGCGCTTGCATGGCGCGATCAGGGCAAGCAGTCCGCCGCCGACAAACTTCTTGCTGCGCACCTGCGCTACGTCGTTGCCATCGCTGTGAAGTACCGCCGCTACGGCCTGCCCATCGGCGAGCTGATCGCTGAAGGCAACTTCGGATTGGTGCACGCGCTGAGCAAGTTCGAGCCGGAGCGAGGCAACCGCTTCGTCACCTACGCTGCCTACTGGATTCGCGCGTACATCCTCAACTACATCATTCGCTCCTGGTCGCTGGTTGGCGTCGGCTCGGGCGCACTCCGCTCGAAGATGTTCTTCAAGCTGCGTCGTGAGCGCGTGAAGATCACGAACCTGCTCGGTGAAGGTGAAGCCGCCGACACGGCGCTAGCAGAGAAGTTCGGCGTCAGCACCACGCAGCTGCGCTCGATGATGCGTCGCTTGGAGTCACGCGACGTATCTCTCGACACCAAGGTCTTCGACGACTCTGGCACCACGATGCTCGACACGTTGGTCTCTGAGGACACCGATCAAGAGTCGACCCTCGCTGGAGACGAGGTCGGCCAGATGCGCCGTGAGGCAATCGGCGAGGCGATGAAGGCCCTCGACCCCCGAGAGCGTTTCATCGTGGAAGAGCGGCTGATGGCCGACCCGGAGGACGAACTTTCCCTTGCGGAAATCGGTCGCCGTCTCGGAGTGAGCCGGGAGCGCGCACGCCAGCTCGAGGCGCGGGCGAAGCGGAAGCTCAAGACACAGATCGCAGAGCTCTCGCGCAACGCCGGCAAGGATCTGTTGGAACTCGACTCTGCCGCCTGAAGCGGCTACGTTCCGCCCGCTGCTGCGGCTCAGATGGTCGCTGGGCCGCAAGGCTCAGAGGAAAGTCCGGGCTCCACAGGGCGGAGCGCCAGGTAACGCCTGGTGGGGGAAACCCCGAGGAAAGTGCCACAGAGAATAGACCGCCTGCCGCCAGCAATGGCTTCGCAGGTAAGGGTGAAACGGTGGGGTAAGAGCCCACCGCGAGGCTGGTAACAGTCTCGGCACGGCAAACCCCGCTCGGAGCAAGGTCAAGTAGAGGAGCGTCTGAGGGCTGCCCGCCCAAGCTCCCGGGTAGGCTGCTGGAGGCTCGGTGTGAATCGAGTCCTAGAGGAATGATCATCAGCCACCTCGAGGAGACTCGGGGTGGACACAGAACCCGGCTTACGAGCTCAGCAACCACTGGCAGGCCATAGCGCCTGCCAGTGTTTTTTTGTTCGCGCTTTGGGCAACGCCACGAGCGCAGGAATGCTGCTGCGCACACGCCGCTGCGAACGCTTTACTGCGCGGCGAACACGAACGGGACATTGACCGTGGTCGGTCCCCCTGCCGCGGGGAACTGCCAGCCGCGCACACGACTCGCGATGCAGCCCGCCAGGCCTCGATAGCCCTTTGGGTCGCCGGAGGTGCTGACACTGCTGACGGAGCCGCTGGGGGCCACCTTGATGGTGACGCTCACGCGGGCGCTGCTCGGCGCGTCGGAATCGCGAGTGCTCAGCGCCGGCTGCCAGCAGCTGCGCTTCACGCTCCCGGTGTGACTGCTGACCACCCGCTGAACCTGGCTCGAGTCGAGCTGCGAGCTTGCGCCAGAGCTTCCGCTGCCAGCGCCCGTCGTGCCATTGGGTCCGGTGGGGCCCTTGGGTCCGTCACCGAAATCGAGCCCACCCTTGGACGCGGCGGTGGAAGTCGGAGGTGCGGTCTGTCCGCCCTTCGCCGTCGCGACCTTCCCGCTGCCCTCCTGAGCCTTGGGATCTCCGGGCACCTCGGTGTTGTCGAGCTTCTCGGGTTCTGCGGTGGGTGCGGGCTGAGTGGCCGTCGCGCTGTTGCCCACCGGAACCTCGACATACTTCACGATGGCCTGAGGCTTCTTTCCGCCCCACACCACCACGCCGATCGTGACTCCCAGCCCAAGCGCAGCCACCACGGCGAGCCATTGCCACGCGGGGTTCCCGTGCTTCTTAGGCAACCCCATCGGGATTTCCGATGGCCGCGTCTCGGTTACGATGCCCTCAGAGCCGGTGATGGGCGCTGGCGGAACCGGCGAAGGCTCTTGTTGTACGGGGCGCGACGGCGCTCCGGGTCCAATGCGTGGCTGACCGAAACCCAGGGCGCCAAACCCGAGATCGTCGTCGCCGTCGTTGAACGCCGCCGCCGGCGCAGGCGCCGGGCTCGGCGTGGGAGCGATCAAGGGCTTGGACGGCCGAAACTCTTCGACCACGGCGGCCAGTTCGGGGAACTGGGAGAGCGGGCGCCAATCGTCAAAGCCGTCCTTCCAGACCAACGTCTCGAGCTCCACGCTGCCTGCAGCGATGCGCTCCTTGAGCTGGGGCACGGTGAGCGGCCCCTCAGGTGCCCCGGCGACGCCGACGTACCACTCTGGGTCGGCCTCCGCGTTGGCCAGCACCGAGCTGGGCGCCGGATCTTCGTCCATCGCGCGGCTCAACGCCGCGGCGAGTCCGACGGATGCGACAACCGTCGCTTCATCTTCGTCCTCGGTGTACGAGCCATAGCCCGCTGACGCTGGAGCCGCACCAGACGCCGGCGCTGAACTCGGCGAGGAGCCGACGCCCGACGCGCGATCGTCACCGTGGATCGATTCCGCCTCCAAGGACTCAGGCGCTTCGGGTTCCGTTACCGCGCGGAGAGACGAGCGCGCCGGGGCGGGAGCCTGGGCAACTGCCGCGCCGAGTGATCCGCCGGCTGCCCCCAGTGCTCCACCCGCGGCACCGAGCGCACTGGCCGCTCCGGGTCGCGGAGAAGCTCCGAGGGAAGGACGCTGCGGAACCCCACCGGCCCGCGGCGGTGAAGGGGCGGCAAGCGGTGATGACCCGGCGAGCGGAGAAGAAGCGCGAGGCGCGGGCGCGGCGAGTGGGGAAGATCCGCGCCCCGCTGCCGCTCGCGGCACTGGCGCGCGAGGCGCGGGGCGATCAGCCTTACCGCGCGGAACACCCGCCGCACGCGGCGAGCTACCGGGCCGCGGCGAACTGCCAGCACCGGGCGAGCTCCCAGCGCCAGACGAAGGCGCGGGCTTACTCGATGCGGGAGCCTCGGGCGCCACGGATAGCGGCGCCGCGGCTGCCTGGTTCACATGAATCAAGTGGCCGCACTTACGGCACTTCATCTTGACGTTGCGACCCGCAACCTTCTCATCGGCGATTTGGTACTTCGCCTTGCAGCTCGGACAGAGAAACTTCATTGCGTTTAGCGCACCGCGTCGGGAGTAGCGGGAAGGTGGCGTGCGACCTCGTGATCAGGGCAAGCCATGGACTGATACGAACACCCGGCCCGCCTGCCAAGCTTCTTGAGGGCGGGTGTGAAGCAATGAAAGCGCAAAGCGTTGGCTAATCCTAGCTCATACGCGGGACCAAGGGTGCTCGGATGCTTGGCAAATGCGGGGAGGTACATCAGAGCAAGCTCACCAGGTGTTGCTTGATCGACTGACGGGTTTCTTCGTCGGGAGCCAGGTTCAGAGCGCGCTCCCAAGTCTCCGTCGCCTTGTTGCGAAAACCGGCCTTTTGGTAGAGCACCGCTAGGTTCTTGACGGCCGGAAAGTGCCGAGAGTTTATCTCGACTGCGGTTTCGAGTTCGCTGATAGCCTCGTACACTTGCCCCTTCTTGCCGTACAGCAGCCCCAGGTGAAAGTGCAGGCGATACGCGAGGGGGTCGATGTTGATCCCGCGCTTGAGGTGCTCCATCGCCTCGTCGATGCGCCCCGCCTTGTAGGCGGAGACGCCGGCGTTCAGCTCGCGCTCCGCTTCGGCTGAGATTTGCTGGGGATCCTTGGCCTCCTGGCGGCCGGCAAGCGCGCTCTCCACGGCATTGGTGACGTCTGCGATACGAAAAGGTTTCTCGATGTAGAACTCGACGCCGCAGGATTGCCTCAGGTCTTCAGCGTAACGCCAGCCACGGTACACCGCGCTGATCATGACAATCGGGATCTCTCCGTAGCGCTTGCTGCCCTTGATGCGGCGCGCGATCTCGAACCCGTGAACCTCTGGCAGCATCGCGTCCAGGATGATCAGGTCGGGGCGGTGCTCCTTGACCATACGTAAGGCCGAGAGTCCACGGTCGACTTCAAGCACCCGGTAGCCGCGGGTGGAGAGCAGCTTGACCAACATGCGGCGGATCTCGGCTTCGTCGTCCACCACGAGCACGGTCTTGGCGTTTGGCGAAGAAGCCGGATCGTTGTCGGGGATGTCCGTGACGACGCTGAGCTCTTTCGAAACATCACCGAAATCATCGTCCTCCACCTCGTCCACTTGAGAGGCGCGGCCAACCGCATCGTCCATCACCACGCCCGCTTGATCCCTGGGGGGCGGGATCGACTCGGGCTCCGTGAGGGACAGCGGGCCTTCAGGAAACTCTTCTTCGGCGTCGAGCGGCGTGCCGTCGGGCGCCAAACCGATGCGCTGGAGCACCTCCGGGGGACACTTGGGCCCGATGTAGAAGTCCTCCCCGCGGGCCTTGCGTGTGTAGGCATCCTCGATCACGCGAGACAGGCTCTGCTCAAGGGCTACATAGGGGTAAACCTTCTTGCCGGTGACGAACTCGAGCTCGTCGACGACCTTCTTTTCCCCCGGGTTCGCCATCGCGATGAACAGGCGATCGTTGCGCACCAGGACCGGCAAGATCAGATGCTTCTCGGCTATCTCGCGTGGCAACAGGTCGAGGTCATCGAGGCGCAAGCAGAGCTGCGTGAGGTCGATACCGGGAATGCCGTTCTGTTCGCTGAGCGCCTTGAGCGCGGCGGTGTCATCGATGGTGCCGCGCTCCGCCAAGCGAGACGCCAGACGGCCGCCACCTGCGCCGCGCTCGGCGAGGGCCTTCTCCAGCTCCTCTGGTGAGAGAGCCCGCTGCTGGAGGAGAATGCGGCCGATTTGCTTCTTGCTCATCGCCGGACGAGATTATTCCATGGTTGTCCGCATCGGGGTACTTCAAACATTTCAAGGCCATAAGCCGTACCGCCTGGACGCCCAAAGTTCCCCAATCCGCCCCCAGCGTGCCCCGGCGCGGCAGCATCGCCTCACCAACCGCTCGCTTGGAAAACCCACGGATTGAGCGCGCTTGCGGCGACATCTCCGCACGGAGCTAGGGTTGCGCGGAAGCCGAGCCGTTCCCCAGACGGGCGAGCGTCTCAGACGCAAATTGCGCGTACCGGCCCTCGAGCACCGCCTGCCGGGCGCGGCGTACCAGCTCCTGGTAAAAATAGACGTTGTGCAGCGACATCAGCCGGTGACCCAGGATTTCATGAGCCTGGTAAAGGTGCCGCAGGTACGCCCGGGAGAAGCCGCCAGCGCAAGCTGGGCAAGCGCAGTCACGGTCGATCGGGAACTGATCCGTGGCGTGGCGTGCGTGCTTGATCACCAGCTTGCCCTCCCAGGTGAAGAGCTGGCCATTGCGGGCGTTGCGCGTTGGAAGCACGCAGTCGAAGACATCCACACCGCAGCCGATGCCGATCACCAGATCCCTCGGAGTGCCAACGCCCATTAGGTAGCGGGGTCGCTGAGGGTCGACGTGGGGGACGATCTCCCGCAGGGCGACGTGCATCGCTTCCGGCGCCTCCCCTACGCTGAAACCGCCCAGTGCCAACCCATCCACATCGAGCGCCGCGAGCTCCTTCGCGTGGCGCAGTCTGAGTTCGGGGTCCAGGCCACCTTGGACGATGGCGAACAGAGCCTGGTCCTTGCGCTTTGCCGCGAGGCAACGTGCCGCCCAGCGAGTGGTGCGCTCCACGGCACTCAGGAGTTCTTCGCGGGGGCAGCCTGCAGGTGGACACACGTCGAGCTGCATGGCGATATCAGAGCCGAGCATGCCTTGCACGCGCATCGACTCTTCGGGAGAGAGCATGCGCCGCGAGCCATCCAGGTGTGACTGGAAGGCGAAGCCGTCTTCGCTGAGCTTGCAGCGCTCAGCCAGACTGAACGCTTGAAAGCCACCACTATCCGTAGCGATCGCGTGGGGCCAGCGCGAGAACTCGTGCAAACCACCGTGCTGCTCCACAATCTCGGGACCGGGTCGCAGCCACAGGTGATAGGTATTCGAGATTAACATGCGCGCGCCGGTTGCAGAGACCTCCTCTGGGCTCAGCGCCTTCACCGTCGCTTGGGTACCGACGGGCATGAACGCCGGCGTCGGCACGATACCGTGGGGAGTCTGGAGTTCCCCGGCGCGGGCGTTGCTGTCAGTTTTTTCCACAGAGAATTTAACCATCAGACCAGCCTCCGCGGGATCCACATCGCGTCACCGTATGAGAGAAAGCGGTAACCCCTCGCCAGCGCCTCACGGTACGCCGCGAGCAACTTCTCCCGGCCCACCAGCGCGCTGACCAAGGCGAGCAGCGTGCTCTTCGGCATGTGAAAGTTGGTGAGCAAGCCGTCCACCACCTGAAAGCCATAGCCCGGTTGTATCAGCAGGCGTGTTTCACCCTTGAACGCCCGCATTTCGCCGCTCTGCGCTGCGGACTCCAGCGCCCGCACGACGGTGGTACCCACGGCTATGACCGGACGCTTGTCGGCCCGCGCTTGATTCACGCGTGTGCAAAGGGCGTCGCCGACCTCGATGTGTTCCGAGTGCATTGGGTGCTCGTCCAAGTCAGCAGCGGAGACCGGCCGAAACGTACCGATGCCCACGTGCAGTGTGAGCGTCTGCACGTCGACTCCGCGCTCTTCCAGCCGCGTCAGAGCCGCCTTGGACAGATGCAGCCCTGCAGTGGGCGCCGCAACCGAGCCCAGCTCACGAGCGAACACGGTTTGATAGCGCTCCCCGTCGCTCGCGTCGTCTGGCCTACGCACGTAAGGGGGCAACGGCACGTGTCCCTGACGCTCCAGCCAGTCCTCCACCTCGAGGGCGCTCGCTGCGACGCACAGCTCCACCACTAGCGTGCCATCGTCGAGGCGCTCGTGCACCAGCGCGCGCGCATCACCGATCAAGAGTTCGGTCCCCGGACGCAGCGGCTTGTTAGCCCGACCAAGCGCGGACCAACGTTTCCGCTCGGCATCGAGTGGATAAAGCAAGAAGACCTCGACCTTGCCGCCGCCAGGCACGCGCTCCCCGAGCAGCCGCGCGCGGCGCACACGGGTGTCGTTCAGCACGACGAGCGCACCTTCTGGGACGAGCTCAGCGAAATCATGGGCTTGGCGATCGACTAGCTCCGCGCCCACTTCGAGCATGCGCGAGGCGCCGCGCTCTACCGAGGGGCGCTGCGCGATGGCTGATTCAGGCAGCTCGTAGTCGAAAAGCTCGGTTCGCACGGGAGCGGCGGTGTAGCTCCGCGCCTCGGATCTGGCCAGCGCTTATCCGTCGCTGACGCCGGGCAGAGCGCGCCCTCACCCCCAAAAGAAGCCGCGCGAACGCTGAACGGCTCAGCTACGACTGTCGAAGGAGATCCCGAGGCGGGTCATCTTGCGCCACAGCGTCGTGGGGCTGATCCCCAACATGTCGGCAGCGCGCTCGCGATTACCATCGCAGCTACGGAGGGCATTTTCCACCGCATCCCGCTCGGCAGCATCCACCAAATCCGCCAGCGTCTTGCCAGTGGTCGTGGAGGCCTTGCTAGGCGCCTGGGGCAAGATGTCGTCGACTCCGATCAAGCCGCCACCCGCGAGGGCGACCGCTTGCTCGACCATGTTCTCCAGCTCGCGCACGTTACCAGGGAACTCGTACTGCTGCAGGCGCTCCATCACGCCCTCTCCCAGCTTGGTGCGCGTCTTCATCTTGCGGTTGTACTTGTCGAGGAAGAACTGCACGAGGAGCGGTACGTCCTCCTGGCGCTCGCGCATGGGCGGCAGGTGAAAGCGCGCCACGTTCAAGCGATAGTACAAATCCTTACGGAAACTCTTCTCTTCGACGGCTTGCACCAGGTCGATGTTGGTCGCTGCGATGATGCGCACGTCGACCTTGATGCCTCGGTTCTCGCCGATGCGGCGCACCTCGCCGTCTTGGATCGCGCGCAGCAGCTTGGCCTGGAAGGTCACCGCCGTCTCGGCGATTTCATCGAAGAAGAAGGTGCCGCCGTCGGCCTCCTCGAAGAGGCCTCTCCGCGCGGTAACAGCGCCAGTGAAGGCTCCGCGCGCGTGACCGAACAGCTCGCTCTCGAGCAGCGTCTCGGTGATCGCCGCGCAATTCACGATCACGAAGGGCTTGTCCGCGCGGCGACTGTTCGCGTGAACGGCGCGGGCGACCAGCTCCTTGCCGGTGCCGCTCTCCCCGGTGATGAGCACCGTGGCGTCCGTCGGCGCGATTTTCACCACCCGGCCGAGCACGTCGCGCACCGCCTGGGAGCGGCCGATGATGTTCTCGAAGTGGTACTTCTCGCGGAACTCCTGCGCGAACATCTGGACCTGACCGTGCAAGCGGCGGCTCTCGAGCGCCTTCTGCACCTTCACGATCAGCTCTTGTTCGGTGAACGGCTTCTGAATGTAGTCGAAGGCGCCGAGGCGCATGGCTTCGACCGCGCTCTCGATGGTGCCGTAGGCGGTCATCACGATGACCTCGGTGATCGGCTGCTCCTGCTTGATGTGGCGCAGCACGTCGATGCCGTCCTTCTCGCCCATCCGCAGATCGGTGAGCACCACGTCGTAGGCGCCGCTCGCGCCCATGTCGCACGCCTTCTCTCCGTCTTCGGCCTCGTCCACGTCGTGGCCGCCACCTCGCAACATCATCGCGAGGGTGGTGCGCATGTTGCGCTGATCATCTACGACCAGGATTTTGCCCACGTTGTCCTACGGTTTCTCGCTCAGCTCGGCCGGCAGATCAGCCACTCGTCGCGTCCGCGGTCGGACGCTCCGCCAGGGGAACTGAATAGTCCCCGACCCTCGCAGTATCACCTACCATCGCCCACTGGCGCTGAGCAATGCACCTTGCGCGCTCCAGGTCACATCCACGGGAAGTCGACGTGTTCGCGCGGCGCGATCTCCCCCGCGACTACTGGCAGAACCGGCTTTGAGGTCCTGAATCAGGAAAAACGTCCCGACCCCGACGCCCACTAGACCCACGCCCCAGCTGATGTTGGTCATCAACTTGGCGGAGTTGAAGCGGTCGAGGTCATCCTGGTTGGGGTTCTCGTTGTAGGAGCTCTCGGCGGAGTTCACCTGCAGACCAAACACCACGCCACCGAGTACACCTAGAGCGCCAACGCCATAGGCAATGTAGGTGATGGGCCGAATGCCACCATCCGCCGCGGGTGCGGTGTCCATCGACAGGGAGTCATCCGCCTTGGGATCTTCGGGTTTGGGGGAGGTGCCTCGCTTGGGCAGCAAGGTGGACAAATCCACGCTGCGTTCGGTCCCGGCCGCGAGCTGGATGACTCGTACCTTCGCGCCGTCTACATCGACCAGCGTCACCCGGTGCTCTCCGGGAAAGAAGTAGATGCGGTCGCCGCCGCGAAACTCCTCGTCATCCACGCGCGCACGGATCGCCGAGTTGCCCACCAGCTCGATCACGCCGAGCTTCGAGGAAATCCGCGTCAAGCGATCCGTCGCGTCGATGCGATCCTGCTCCGTCGACTGTTTGAGCGTCAGCACTTGCTGATACGCGCGAGCCGCGAGCGCGTACTCACCCGCCTTGTCCCAAGCGTCGCCCGCGTTGATCAGCGGAGCGGGATGCGCCTTGATCTTGAATGCCTGCTCGAAGCTGTGCGCCGCGTCCACGTAGCGGCCCTCGTCGTAGGCCCGCTGGGCCGCCTGAAAAAAGCGCCCCGCGTCGTCCGCCGGCGCCGCGCCGTCGTCCGCCGCCTGAGCCATCGCCGCTACCGGGGAGAAGAGCAGCGCCCCGCAGGCGAACCCAGCGGCAGCCATCGCGCTGCGCGCTCCCCAACTCCCTCGCTTGCCCACCAAGTGCTTGCTTCGTGTCATTCGGAACCGCTCGGAATCTGGGCCAAATGCTACCATGCCTTCGCGATGCTTCGTGGCTTGAAGTTCCCCTCACGCAAACTACTGACCTCCTTCCTCGCACTAGCGGTCGCGGCGGCGTTGAGTACCGCCTGCTTCAAGACCTTGGACGAGTCATTGCTCGATGACACTTCGGGGGGAAACGCGGGAGGCGGTAGCGGCGGCGCGGGCGCGGGAGGCAATGCAGGGAGCGGAGGCAGCTCGGGAAGCGCTGGCACCGGCGCGGTTGGCGGGCAAGACGCCGGCTCCGATGCGAGCGACGCGGGCATGGACGCGGACGCGGCGATCCCCATCACCGTGGAGGCTTGGGATTCGTCGAAGTACCCGAGCACCGACCTCGCGGGTGGCGCGACGAACGCGCTGATCAGCGTCGACGGGAACTACGTGTACTGGGTGCAGGAGGACACCACCGCACAACTCGCGTCCAAGCACGACTTGGTGGGTGGCTCGACGACTTCGCTCTCTGGAGAAACCATCGATCGCGCCTCCTCCATCAGCTCGCCGGCGATTGGCTCTTGGGTCTTCGTTGGCGTTGGCGTGCAGGCAACCGACGAGGGTCGCCTCGTGCGCTTCGACAAAACGCCATCGGGGGCGAACCCAGCTGTCGAGTTGCCGTATGCGTCTTCGACGTTTGGCCACATCGTGGGCATGACGTTGACCAGCGAGAATCCTCCGCGCCTGATCGTCGTGGCCAAGACCTCGGCAAAGAACCAGCCCCATATCCTCGCGACCAGTATCGCTGGCGGCGGAAGCGCGCTGGACTTGGTGTATACGGATCCCGACGGAAACCAAACAGGCGGTTCCATCGCGTCCGACGATCACTGCATCTACTGGGTCAGCAATGGCCGGGCCTACGCGGTTCCGCTGGGCGGCGGCTCACGGGTGGATGCGTTGACCACTCAAGTAACCGACGCCTCGGGCATCGCGACGGATGGTACCAAGCTCTTCATCGCGCGCGCGAACGGGGAAATCTGGCAGCGTCCCGTGTTCGACTCGAGCTGCGACGGAAGCGGCCCAGCGGAAACGCGCATCTTGAGCGGATTCGCCGGGGCGAAAGAGCTGATTTCCTACGCCAACCGCATCGGCTTCATCGCGAACGACTCGGACCTTTCCGAGGGCGGTGTATTCAGCCACGAGGTTGGCACGACGACGGTCCAGCAGCTCGTGCCCGCAAGCAAGGGCGCGGTGAAGCTCCGGCAAGTCGGTACCACGATCGTGTTTCGCACGAACACCGGAGTGATCAGCAAGGCACCGGACGGAACGCTGTAGCCTGATTGCTCGGGCGGCGTGGCCGCCGCGCCCGGGCCGCTACTGGTAGGGGTTTGCGCGAGGCAAGTCGCCGGTTGGGCTAGGCGTGGCCGCGCCCGTGCTCTTCGGGGTCGCCGTCGCTTTGGGCGCCGCACGAGGGGACTGGGGAGTGTGACCCGTGGGCGCTTGCGGCTCCCCCGCCCCAGCATCCAGCTCGTCGAGTTCGAGGGTCTCCACGCCGTCGTTGCTGGGGGTCGGTGCGGGAGCCAAGTCAGGTTTCTGAGTTTCGACTGGCGGTGCTGTGGCGGCAGGTACGCTGACCACCGTCGTCGTGGTGTTCTCCCGCCGAGTGACCGCGAAAATTACGACGACGACCAGCGCCACCAACAGCCCGACGACGCCCACGATGTAGCCACCGAGGCCGGAGCGCTGCGGCGGTGGGGTTGAGACGGTCTGGGGGAAACCGGTGTGCGTCGGCGCGGAAGATTCCACAGGGAAACCGACACCGCTGCCGGTGATTGAACTCAGCGACGCGGGGCCGATGCCGCTGCCGGTTCCTTCCGAGATCACGTCGGCAGAGCTCTTGCCGGTCGGCGTGAAGCCAGCCTCACTACCGGGAAGCAGGCTTTGGCGACCCGACTCCGCGGCCTTGAGCACTGCGCGAATGCCCTTGCGGCGCTGCTCGATGCGAGCGCCCAACACGCGCTTGAGTAGCGAGCCGACGCCGCTGTGGGGCACCAGAATACGATTGCTCTGGAGGTAGCCTTCGAGATCTTCCTGGAACTCCCGCGCTGTTTGATAGCGCTTGTCGATATCGCGCTCGAGGGCACGTAGCACGATGCGCTGGAGGTCCTCAGGGTACTCGGGGTCGATGGAACGCGGCTCCGGGATCTTGCCGCTGACCACCAGATGCAACGTCTCGGCGTCGTGTTCCCCACGGAATAGCCTACGGGTCGTGGTCAACTCGAAGAGTACGATACCGAGGGCAAAAATGTCCGCACGGCGATCCACTGGTTTGCCACGCGCCTGCTCGGGCGACATGTAGCCGAACTTGCCCTTGAGCTGCCCGGCTTGCGTCGCCTCGCCAATGCGCCCCATGGCCTTGGCCACGCCAAAGTCGACCAGCTTGATCGCACCGTCGGTGCCGATCAGGATGTTGTGGGGAGACACATCGCGATGCACGACTCCCAGGAGCTTGCCGTTTTCATCCGTCAGCTCGTGAGCGGCGTGCAACCCCGCCGCAGCGTCGGCGATGATTCTCACAGCCATTTCCGCAGGGATTGGCCGTCGCTTGCCAGACTCCGCGATCACGGCGTGCAGCGAGTCGCCTTCAACCCACTCCATCGCCATGAACATCACGCCGTCCGCGTCGTCGACCTCGTAGACGTCGACCACGTTCGGGTGACGAATCGCGCGAATCAGCCTCCCTTCGTCGAGAAACATGTCGACGAATTCTTTGTCCGAGGCGAGGTCGTGGAGAATCGCCTTTACTGCGACCAGCCGCTCTTGCTCAGGCGTATCGGCGTGCTCGCGCGCCACCCAAACGGTGGCCATACCGCCGCGACCAATACGCTGGAGAAGCTCGTAGCGACCGAGTCGTTTGCCGCGCGTGAGTTCCTCCGTCACCACTCGTATTCCACCCCTCTACAGTCTGACCGGCTACGCGAAGTTGTCAGCAGAGAATGGTACGGCGCCGTCACACGGCGCAGCCAGACCCAGCTCGTGGTCGCGATCCAAAGCATCCTCACCCACGTGGGACGCAACGTGACCAGACGCTTCATGCAAAGACACCCGGGACGTGCGCCCACACATGCCGGGATTAGGCGTTTTTCGCGGCGCTTTCGTCAACCATCGCTGCGCTCCGAGCGGGTTTTGGGGCGAGCGGCACACACAATGTGTTTGACGCTACGCGGCGAATCCAGGTCGCTTGCGAACGCCAGCGGCGCCCCCCAGGGCGCCGCTGGCATCACTCCAACTAGCCCGCGTGACGCTCGAGCATCGCCGCGAGGCGCGGTGCAGCGTCCTCCACGTGCTTCGCTGCGGACGGGCGAAGCTTCTCGTACATCTTCTTCACCGCTCCGTTGTCGCTCGCTTGAGCGCGCTTGTCGGTAACGCCCAACAGAGCCTCCGCTACCCGGCTCTTGTTATCCTTCAAGTGCTGGCCCGGCGCCTTACCCTGCTCGAGAGCCTCTTGGTAGAGCGGGTCGAGCTGGTCCAAGAAGTCGTCCAAGAGTGCGTTCACGACCTTGCGGATGAAGCCGGGCTGAATGCCTTTGACCATCTTGTACGCGGTCTTGATCGCCATCCCGCTGATCCCGCCCTTGTCGGAGACCTCAGCATCGAGCACCTGCTGCGCGTCTTCGATCACCGCTTCGCGCTTCTCATCACTACCGACCAGGTCCTTCAGGCTTGCCATTCGTCAGGCTCCTCACTTCATGCAAAAAAGGCGCACGCTGCTGCTGCTGCGTGCTGAATCGAGCAATCCCCCCGCGCTGACGCGAGAGTGCGGGCGCGCTTATCATGCGAGACCGCTGCTGCAAACCTCACCTACGAAACGGCCGAAAGAGCCCCTGGGACGCCAATCTTGAGTTTTCCGACGTGTCATCTTGACAATGCCCCCCTCCGACGGCAGATGGCCGCATGCTACTCATTGCCGCCGCCCTACAAAGGGGCGAGCGTTTCTGAACGAAAAGCGGTAGGACCCGCATCGAGCGACGCTGCCGGGGGCAAAACCACTGACCCCGCCGTCCCCCTCCTCCAATGGCGCATTTCCCGCTCCGGCCTCAGCCTCAGCCTGCTTCCCAAAGTAGACGGCGCGGCTCTGCCTTCGGCTCCGAACCCGCTAGCGGCGTGGGTCGTCGGGCAGGAGTCTTCGCCGTGAGTAAGACGGCAGCGCCGACCACCACGCAAACCCGTGACCCCGTGGCAATTGACCCAAACGTAGGGCGCGCTCTTTGAGGGTCCCCTCCAGCAGAACAGAGCTAGATTTTCATGGCACAGCCGGTTCCTGTCACCACCAACGACTCCCAAACCCCCACGTCCCTGCCGGGCGCCATCGTTCGCTTTGCCGGCGACTCCGGGGACGGCATGCAGGTAACCGGCAGCCAGTTTACCGTGGCCGCCGCTCTGGCGCGCAACGATCTCGCCACCTTCCCTGATTTCCCCGCAGAAATTCGCGCTCCCGCAGGCACCACCTTCGGGGTGTCAGGCTTCCAGATCAACTTCGCGTCTCGCGACGTGTTCACGCCGGGTGACGCGCCGGACGTGTTGGTCGCGATGAACCCTGCAGCGCTGAAGGTCAACCTTCCGGATCTGAAGCCCGGCGGCTTGCTTGTGTTGAACTCTGGCGCCTTCAGCGCGGGCAACCTGAAGAAGGCTGGCTACACCGAGAGCCCGCTTGAGAACGACTCGCTCTCTGGCTACCAGGTGCTGAGCATCGACATCACGAAGCTCACCGTCGCTGCCGTGAAGGAAGCGGGCTTGAGCACCAAGGACGCAAACCGCTGTAAGAACTTCTGGACCCTGGGTCTGATGTTCTGGATCTACGGCCGTCCGCTAGAGCCCACAGTGCAGTGGCTCGAGCGCAAGTTCAGCAAGAAGCCTGAGCTCGTACAGGCCAACACGCTGGCTCTGAAAGCGGGCCACGCCTTCGGAGAGACCGCTGAGGTCTCCCACTTTCGCTACGAAGTCCCGGCCGCTCCAGTGGAACCCGGTGTGTACCGGAACATCTCCGGCAACCAGGCGACGGCGCTCGGCGTGGTTGCCGCAGGGCAATTAGCCGGGCTCGACATCGTGCTCGGGGCCTACCCCATCACGCCAGCAAGCGACGTCCTCCACGAGCTCTCCCGCTACAAGCATTTCGGCGTCACCACGATTCAAGCAGAAGACGAGATCGCCGCTTGCTGCGCTGCGATCGGGGCGTCCTACGCGGGATCCCTTGGCGTCACCTCGACCAGTGGCCCCGGCATGGCGCTGAAGATGGAGGCGATCGGCCTGGCCATCTCCGTCGAGTTGCCCCTGCTCATCCTGGACATTCAGCGCGCCGGCCCGAGCACGGGGATGCCCACGAAGACCGAGCAGAGCGACCTCCTGCAGGCGGTTTATGGACGCAACGGTGAGGCGCCCGTCGCGGTCCTCGCCGCGGCGACCCCCGGCGACTGCTTCTACACCGTGATCGAGGGCGCTCGCCTCGCGACCAAATACATGACCCCGGTCATCGTGCTCACCGATGGCTACCTCGGGAACGGCGCAGAGCCGTGGAAGGTTCCGAAAGTCGCAGATCTCACTCCCTTCCCGGTCACGTTCCGCAAGGATCCAGAAGGCTTCCATCCGTTCAAGCGCGACGAGCAAACCTTGGCGCGCAACTGGGCGATCCCCGGCACGCCTGGTCTCCTGCACCGCATCGGCGGCATCGAAAAGTCATTCGATTCGGGCAACATCTCGTACGATCCGGCGAACCACGCGAAGATGAGCAAGGTCCGCGCCGACAAGATCGCCGGCATCGCAAACGATATCCCTGAGGCAAAGGTCGACGTGGGAACCGACAGCGGCAAGCTGTTGGTCCTCGGCTGGGGCTCCACCTACGGCGCCATCCGAGAAGCCGTACAGAACTGCCGCAACGCGGGCCTCGACGTCTCGCACCTCCACCTGCGCTACATCAATCCATTTCCCAAGAACCTGGGCACGCTGCTCAACCAGTTCGACCACATCCTGGTCCCTGAGATGAACATGGGCCAACTGGTCAAGGTGCTGCGCAGCGAGTTCCTGATCCCCGCGGAGAGCTACGCCAAGATCCAGGGACAACCGTTCAAGATCGGCGAGCTCGAGGCTCGTATCAAGCAGACCCTGGCGAGCAAGGAGAGCTGAGCCATGAACGACACCATCGCGCCCGAAGCACTCACCCGCAAAGACTTCATGTCGGACCAAGAGGTCCGCTGGTGCCCCGGTTGTGGCGACTACTCAATCCTCGCCACCGTTCAGCGCATCATGCCTGAGCTGGGCATCGCCCGAGAGAACATGGTGTGGATCAGCGGCATCGGCTGCTCGAGCCGCTTTCCCTATTACATGAACACCTACGGCTTCCACACCATCCACGGCCGCGCCCCTGCGTTCGCCACGGGTGTGAAGGCAGCAAACCCAGACCTCAGCGTCTGGATGGTGACCGGAGACGGCGACGGACTGTCCATTGGTGGCAATCACCTGCTGCACCTGCTGCGCCGCAACCTGGACATCAACGTCCTGCTGTTCAACAACCGCATCTACGGCCTGACGAAGGGGCAGTACTCCCCGACGAGCGAGGTTGGCAAGGTCACCAAGAGCACCCCCGGGGGCTCCGCGGATTTCCCCGTGGATCCATCGGCCTTCGCCCTCGGATGTGGGGCGAGCTTCGTAGCGCGTGCAGTGGATGTCGACGCAGCAAGGCTGGGCGAGGTGCTGAAGCAAGCCAACGCTCACCGCGGCACCTCGTTCATCGAGATCTACCAGAACTGCCCCGTGTTCAATGACGGCGCGTTCGATGGCTTCGTTGACAAGGCTCACAAGGTGGATCGCCAGCTCCACGTCGAACACGGCAAGCCCCTGCTGTTCGGCAAGGACAACAAGCGCGGCCTGCGCATGAACCCGAGCGCCTTGCGCTTCGAGCTCGTGGATCTGGAGAACGGTGGCAGTGAGTCCGACGTCACGGTCTACGACGAGACCAACGTCGCGCTCGCTCAGGCGCTGCTCCGCCTGCCGTTCCCGGAGTTCCCGGTATCTCTCGGGGTACTGCACCGCACCGAGCGAGAGACTTACGATCACGCCCTGGTTGCTCAGCGGGAGAAGGCCAAGGCAGCGAACGGCCCTGCAGATCTCGAGAAGCTGCTCAACTCCGGCGGAACCTGGAAGGTCTGAGCCGCGACACAGCGGGCCTCAACCTTCGTCTACCAGCGGCAGTTTCCTCGAGGAAGCTGCCGCTTCTGCTTTTAGCTCCGAGTCACTATCGAGGACGGGTGAGAAGAAGTTGTCCTTCTTGACCAGCTCGTTCGGGTTGAAGGCGAACTTGTAGCTCGGAGCTGCGCGTTGGTTGCAGTCCGGCCGCTCGCAGAAGCGGCAGGTGATGCCGACGGGGATGCCGATCTTGTGAGCGCGCTCTCGCGCCCAGCGCGGGTGCTCGTCGGCGTAGGCCAGGTGATGCGCGTCCTCAGCGTGAGTGCCGAGACCGATCGAGTAGACGGTACCTCGGGCCAGAGAGCCCTGTACGGCTACCGCAGTCACCTTTGCGAAGCAGAAGTAGCTCGTCCCATCGGGCATTACGCTGAACTGCTTGCTGATCACGCTAGGGGTGAGGAAGGCCGTGTGCACCACCCACTTCGGGCAAGAGCCAAGGGCACCAGGGAAGCGCAACCCAGTGGCGGAATAGCGCTTCGAAATATTGCCTCCGATATCCACACGCAAAAAGTGCATCGGCACTCCGCGTCGCGCGGGATCGCCGAGGTTCGTGATGCGATGCGCGGCCGCCTCGTAGCTGACCTCGAAGCTCCTGGCGAGACGCTCCACGTCATAGCGTTGCGCCTGAGTCTCCGCGAAGAAGTCGCTGTAGGGCATGAGCAGCGCGCCTGCGAAGTAGTTCGCCAGGTGCACCTTCAAGAGCTTCAACGTCTCTTGGTGCTTCGCCGTGTAGTTCGACATCGCGGCGCGATACAGCCCCAGATCGTCGAGCAAGCGCAGTCCAAGTACGTGCCCCAGATCGAACTTCTTGCGACTCTCCGAGAGCTCGGCGCCAATCTCCAGACGCCCCAACCCGGGGTCGTAGCGGCGCACGACGGATCCAGCGTTCTGAGTCAGCTCTTGAACGACGATGTCGTAGCGCGATAGCGCGCGACCGAGTTGCTCGCTGTTCACCCGGCGAGGCAGCTCCGCCTCAGCGCGTACACGCGCCGCCGCCTCTTCGACCTCGGCGAAGAAGTTGTCGTTTGCTTCCAGGAAGTCGATCACCTCGTCGAGGGGCGAGTAGTCGAAGCGCAGCGAACCGCTTTCCGTTTCCGCATGGTTCACGCTGCGCGCCTTCTTGTCGGCTTCCTGTTGACTCAGCTGGTAGAGCAAGTTGTCGAGCTGTGAGCGCGTGTTCTTGTACAGGTTGAAGAGCGTGGTGATGGTGGTGACCGCGCGGGGCTCTGCAGAGAGCGAGGCCAACTCATCCGCGTCGAGGTTTAGGCTGCGTAACAGCGGTTCGTCGAGCAGCTGGGCCAGCCCATCCTCCACACGCTGCGCGCCCAGGCTGCCGATGAAGGGCTCGGGCTCGACGTGAAGCAGCCCCAGTGCCTTCCACAAGAGCGGCAGTTGAACCGTGCGCTTCCCCTTCTCGATCAGGTTCAAATACGCGGGGCTGATGCCCAGACGACGGGCAAACTCCGCCTGTGAGTGGCCTTGCTCGAGCCGCAGCTCGCGCAGTCGCCGGCCCACTGCTGAGTTCAGCACCGGGGCGCTCGCGTTCGTGGGACCGGAGGCGCTCATCGTTTACAAGCCGTCAAGGAGTTATCAGCTGTTGCAGTTCGCCGGAGCAAACACCGCTGAATTCGTGGCATGCGAGGTATAACATTTTTACTCTCGTAGGTCCGCAACTTGTAAACACCGAACCTCCCCCCCAAACCCTAGGGCCGCGCTGAGAGGCGGCGCTGAGAGGTCGATCGCGCTGGGGTACGTTTTGGGCGAGCCAGGAGCCGCGAGCTGCGCTACACCGCGCGCCGCTATGGGAACCCCGCAAGATGCGCGTGCCCGCAAGCGCCAGAAGGTGCGCCGGGCGAAGAAGAACCTCGAGTGGCAGCTGAAGCGCGCCAAGGAAAACGCCGAGGCTGACAAGCCGAAGGCGCCCGCTAAGACGGCCACCTGATCGCATTCGCGATCGCTTCACACCACGCGCGGTCTGCCGAACCCGGTTGGCCGCACACGCTTGGTCCCGCCCGCTTGTTGGCGTGACGACCGGATCCCCTAGGGATCAGCTCCCGGGTCAGCGGAGCGACCACTCCGGTGCTGCTTTCAGGCAGTGACCGCGCCACAGCGCCTTCCGCAACCGCGGCTGGCGCTTTTGGCGTTTTGGTCGACGCTGCTCTGCTTGACTTCGCGGCTTGGACTCCCCAGGTGAAGGGAGTCGACACAATTGGCATCAACCCTGCTTCCCGTTGCGGCCCGCCAGCTGACCACGCCTGGAAGCGACAGCTACGCGCTCGCTCGCGTCCTGAACCGTCGGGACCCGGTCGCGCCTCCTTACCTCGGGAGCGGCACGCTCGAAGTCGCCGCGTTTCGCCTCGCTTCCCAGGCCCCTCGACACATCTCAACCAGTGACCAAAGTACCCGTTCGCCAACAGACACCAGACCGCCCGGGGTATCCTAAGGGTCTAGCTCTGCGCACCCAGCGCACCCGGCTGTCCCCTCCCAGAGCGGAGACGATGGCTCACCCGCGCTCAACCACACCGCGCCGCGCCCACGAACCACGATCGGAACGGACGATTCGTCATAGAGCATGGCCACACGGAAGCAAAACCAAGAAGACGGCGGCCTCGAGCTCGTCGAGAAACCCAAGACCAAGCGCCCTCGGCGCTACCACGTGGTCTTTCACAACGACGACTACACCACGATGGAATTCGTGGTTCACGTCCTGATGAAGTTCTTTCACCAAAGCGAGACCGAAGCGACCCAAGTCATGCTGCAGATCCACCACAAGGGATACGGGATTGTTGGGGTGTTCACCCGCGACGTCGCTGAAACCAAAGTCAAACAGGTGATGGATTACGCCAGGGAAAATGGGCACCCGCTCCGGTGCACTGCCGAGCCGGAAGGCTTCGGGAAGGAAGACGACGCGTGAAAGTCAGCGCAGAAGTCGAAATTGCGTGTTCGTTGGCGCTACGCGAAGCACAGCGCAGGCGCCACGATCTGATGACCGTCGAGCACTTGCTGTACGCGCTGCTGCACGACGAGGCCACTGCTCGGGTGGTCAAGAAGAGCGGCGGCAACGTCGAGAAAATCAAGACCAGCCTGGAGCAAGTCTTCGACGAGGAGATGGCCAAGGTCCCCGGCGCCGGTGAAGTCTCCCCCGCCCCTTCTCGAGGCTTTCACCGCGTGCTCCAGCGCGCCGCTATCCACGTGGAATCAAGTGGCAAGGAAGAGCTCAAGGGGCACAACGTCCTGATCGCCATCTTCAGCGAACTCGATTCTCCTGCCACCCAGGTGCTCGAAGAGCACGGCGTGACCCGCTACGACGTGGTCAACTACATCTCCCACGGCGTCGCCCGCGACGGAGAGGATGACGAGGAACGCGAAGTCCCCACGGCGGACGACGAAGACGAAGACGGCGGCTCTCAGGGCAAGGCCCTAGACAAATTCGCCGTCAACCTCACGGAGAAGGCGAAAGAGGGCGAAATCGAGCCACTGATCGGGCGCGACAAGGAGATCCGCCGCGCGGTCCAGGTGCTCGCTCGACGGCGCAAGAACAACCCGCTGTTCGTGGGTGACGCAGGCGTCGGCAAGACCGCGATCGTGGAGGGCCTGGCTGCCATGTTGGCGGAGGGCGACGTCCCGAAGCCAATCCAGGGCGCGACCATCTGGGCGCTGGACATGGGCGCGCTGATCGCTGGCACTAAATTCCGCGGGGATTTTGAGAACCGCATCAAATCGGTACTCAAGGAGCTCGGTGCGATCAAGGACGCTATCCTATTCGTCGACGAGCTACACACGGTGATCGGCGCCGGCGCCACGAGCGGTGGCACCCTGGATGCCTCGAACTTGCTCAAGCCTGCGCTCTCGAGCGGCAAACTGCGCTGTATCGGTGCGACCACCTTCGAGGAGTACCGCTCTCACCTGGAGCGCGATCGCGCCCTCGCCCGGCGCTTTCAGAAGATCGAAGTGCTCGAACCGAGCCTCGAGGAAACCGTGCAGATCCTCAAGGGCCTGCAGCCACGCTACGAGGAGTTTCACAACGTCACCTACGAAGTGGAAGCCATCGAAGCTTGCGGCAAGCTCGCCCAGCGCCACCTGCACGACCGCAAGTTGCCCGACAAAGCCATCGACCTGATGGACGAGGCCGGCGCGGACGCGAAGCTCGAGGACGGCGATGGCGCAGTCGTGAACAGCGCGCGCATCGAACAGGTGGTGGCGCGCATGGCGCAGATCCCGCCGCGCCAGGTATCTTCTGACGATCGCAGCGCGCTGAAGGATCTCGAAGGTGAGCTGCGCAAGAACGTCTACGGACAGGACCGCGCCATCAAGGAGGTCGCAACAGCGATCAAGCTCGCGCGCGCAGGGCTCCGCCCTCCGGAGAAACCCATCGGCTCTTACCTCTTCACCGGGCCCACCGGCGTCGGCAAGACCGAGGTCGCAAAGACGCTTGCGCGGGTGATGGGTATCGAGCTCGTGCGCTTCGACATGAGCGAGTACATGGAGCGCCACACCGTGAGCCGCCTGATCGGCGCGCCCCCGGGCTATGTCGGCTACGATCGTGGTGGTCTCCTCACGGAAGCGATCGCGAAGACGCCCCACTGCGTGCTCTTGCTCGACGAAATCGAGAAGGCGCATCCAGACGTGTTCAACGTCCTCTTGCAGGTCATGGATCACGGCCGGCTCACCGACAACAACGGCAAGCAGTCCGACTTCAGCAACGTGATCCTGATCATGACGAGCAACGTCGGCGCGGCCGACCTCGCCAAGCGCAAGCTCGGCTTCGGTCAGGCGGACACCCGCGGCGACGGCGACATCGCGTTCAAAAACACGTTCAGCCCGGAGTTCCGCAACCGTCTCGACGCGAAAATTGGCTTCGACCCCCTGAGCCCCGAGGTGATGGGGCACATCGTCGACAAGTTCGTCGCAGAACTCGAAGGACAGCTTGGCGAGCGCAACGTCACCCTCGAGCTCACCAAGGCGGCCAAGGAGTACTTCGCCGACAAGGGCTATGATCGCGACTACGGTGCGCGCCCCCTGTCGCGCGTGCTGCAGGACGAGATCAAGAGCAAGCTGGGCGACGAGCTGCTCTTCGGCGAGCTCTCCGAGGGCGGCCACGTGATCGTGGACGTCAAGGACGGCGAGGTCACCTTCAAGTTCAAGAAGAACCCGCTCCACCACTGAGCGTTGCCGCGCGGTTTTCTTTTGGGGGAGAGGTCCTCGGTCGCCACGCCGCGCCAAACTTCAAGAGCCACTCAGCGCGTCAACGCGGCGCCGGACACGGACAAAACGAAAACGCCGACGGGAGACCGTCGGCGTTTTTGCTGGTCGAGGCTGAAGACTCAGCTCTCGGAGAGCGTCTTCAGGCCCTCCTTCTTCGCGTTGACGAGGATGCTCATGTTGCCGCTCGGGTGCTTGTTCTCGCGCATCATCTGATGGCAGTCACCCGTCTCAGCGAACTGGAACACCTTCGAGAGGCAGGGGTCGACCTTGCCCGCGATCACCAAATCGTTCAGGCCCTTTGCCTGCTCGTCGTTGGCGAAGTGTGAGCCCTGGAGCCGCTTCTGCCGCATCCAGTGGTAACGCAGGTCGAGGGTCGCGTTGTAGCCTGTGGTGCCGGCGCAGATCACGACCATGCCGCCGGTGTCGCATACGAAGATCGACGTCGGGATCGTCGACTCCCCGGGGTGCTCGAAGACGATTGCCGGGTTCTTGCGCTCGCCGAGCGCCTCCCAGAAGGCCTTGCCGAACTTCCGGGCGCCCTGGACCCAGTGGTTGTAGGCGGCGTCGTCGGTCCAGTGCGGGAGCATGCCCCAGTGATCGAAGTCTTTGCGGTTCAGCATGCCGACCGCGCCGAGTTCCTTGCAGTAGTCGAACTTGTCAGTAGAGCTGACGACACCCACCGCGCGGGCACCCGCCGCCTTGCAGATCTGGAGCGCCATGCAGCCGAGGCCACCCGCTGCACCCCACACCAAGACGGCGTCGCCCTCTTTCAGGTCGTTGCCCGCCCAGCCATGCAGCATGCGGTAGGCAGTGGCGCCGACCAACATGTAGGCAGCGGCGGCTTCCCACGTCAGGTGCGCGGGCTTCGGCAAGCACTGGTGGTCCTGAACCTTGGTGAACTGAGCGAAGCTTCCCCAGTTCGTCTCGTAGCCCCAGATACGCTCCGACGGCGCGAACATCGGGTCTTTGCCAGCGACCACGTGGGGATCCTTGGGATCCCAGATCCCGCAGTGGACCACGACTTCGTCGCCGACCTTGACGTTCTTCACTTCGGAGCCGACCGCCCACACGATGCCGCTCGCGTCGGAGCCGCCGATGTGGAAGTCCTCTTTCTCGCCCGCCTTCTGCCGCGCGCGCACGACATCCACGGGGATCCCGAGGGCAGCCCACACGTTGTTGTAGTTCACGCCCGCCGCCATCACGTAGACCAGCACCTCATTCGGCGCGATTTCCGGCGTGGAAATCTGTTCGATCTGGAAGGCGTCCTTCGGTTCGCCGTAGCGCTCCGGTCGGATCAGTTGGGCATACATGCGAGCGGGCACGTGGCCCAACTCAGGGATTTCACCGAGCTCGTAGATGTCCTTGGGCATGGGGTCGGGAGACTATGACACAGCGCGCTAAAATACGAGACCGACCGTATCTCGTTGGCGGCGTTGGGACAGTGCAGTGGACCTCCCCCCAAACTCCTCTGGGGACCCTAGGAACCCAAACGCCAGTGAGGCGTTGAGCGATGGGCCGTGTCCGACTGCGCGGCCAGCGGGAGGCGCCATTGCTTCGAAGACTCGCGTACTGACGGTTGGGTTTGGTTGACGCATCGCGTAGCTAGGCCTAATCCATAGCTGTTTGGCTCGCTCTTCCCCTACGGTGCGCGCCTGAGTCGCGCGGCTTCAGCTGCGCAGCGGAGTAACCACGATGAACACAGAAGCCCCCAAGACCGTGCGCGCTGGCGACCTCCATCCTGCCCTCACCGCCCTTGAAGCGGTGTATGAGCGCGCGCTCAAGCGCGTTCACGGCCTGGTGTCGAAGGATGGCCGCGTGTCCGCCGGACTGCTCAATCGACACCAGCTCGCAGCCCACGGACTGGCTTATTTGGCGACGGAACTCGAAGCGGCGCGCCAGGTCGTTGCCTGGGCGGAGCGCGTCAGCGCGAGCGACGACGACACAGAACTCGAAGTCTCGATCGCTGGTGCGTATGTGGGCGAACTCTGTCGCCAACTGGTCGGCGGCGTCGAGCTTGGCCCCTGCGAGTCGATTGGTCTGAGCGAGCTGGGACTCGAAGCGGAAGACATCGCGACCACCCTGCAGAGCCCCAAGGTGCAAGCCATTGCCGAGCGCTACGCCTCCGGCGAAGCGCTGTGTCGCCTCGCGCGTCTTGCCGTGGAGAAACGCAGCTTCGGCGCCTGGGCGCTGGGAGACGAGACGCTGGAGGCGGTGCAGACCGAATTCCGTCGCTTCGTGCAGAGCGAGGTCGAGCCCATCGCTCAGGACGTACACCGCAAGGACGTGCTGATCCCCATGGATTTGATCCAGAAGATGGCTGAGCTTGGCGTCTTCGGGCTGACGATCCCAGAGGAGTACGGCGGCCAGGGGCTCGACAAGGTCGCCATGTGCGTCGTCACCGAAGAGCTGAGCCGTGGCTACATTGGCGCCGGCTCCCTCGGTACACGCGCAGAGATCGCCGCCGAGCTGATCCTGGGAGGCGGCACCGAAGAGCAGAAGCAAGAGTGGCTACCGAAGCTCGCAAGCGGTGAGGTGCTCCCCACGGCGGTGTTCACCGAACCCAACAATGGCTCCGATCTCGCGCACCTGAAGTCTCGCGCTGAAAAGCAGGCGGACGGGAACTACTTGGTCAGCGGCGCGAAGACCTGGATCACCCACGCGACGCGCGCGGATCTGATGACACTCCTAGTGCGCACCAACCCCGACGACGACGGCTACGGTGGCCTCTCGATGATGCTCGCCACCAAGTCGCGTGGCAGCGAGACGAACCCAGAGACGGAAGGCTTCCCGGACGAAGGCATCACCGGAACCGAGATCAAGGTGCTCGGCTATCGCGGGATGAAGGAGTTCGAGATCGGCTTCGACAACTTCAAGGTCGCGGGCAGCGCGCTCCTCGGCGGCGTGGAAGGTCAAGGCTTCAAGCAACTGATGGCGACGTTCGAAAGCGCGCGTATCCAGACCGCAGCTCGCGGCGTAGGCGTCGCTCAGTCAGCGCTCGATCAGGGGCTCAAGTACGCGCAAGAGCGCATCCAGTTCGGCGCGCCGATCTTCGAGTTCCCCCGAGTGCAGCGCAAGATCGGTCGCATGGTCGCGCGCATCATGGCGTGCCGCCAGCTGACGTTCTTCGCGGCGCGCGCCAAGGACAGCGGCAAGCGCTGCGACTTAGAGGCGGGCATGGCGAAGCTCCTCGGCACGCGCGCCGCTTGGGAGAGCGCCGACGCTTGCGTACAAATCCACGGTGGCAATGGCTACGCGGAGGAGTACGTCGCTTCACGCATCCTGGTCGACGCGCGCGTGCTCTCTATCTTCGAAGGCGCGAACGAGATCCAGGCGCACGTCATCGCGCGTCGCTTGCTCGAGCAAGCCTGAGACAATCGAGTCTGACGCCCAACCACCTGTGCCTACAAGCGCTCCTCTGCAGAGGCTGAGGAGCGCTCGCCTTCGTCTGACTCAAGCAACGCCAAAGCGCAGGCAATTCGGCTAATTTTTCGCCGCGGGAACTGACGAGCCCACTAAACTCCGAGCCAATGGCTCAGTGGATGGTGCGCAGTGAGGGCTCCGCCCCAATCGGACCGGTGAGCACCGAGCTGTTGCTCCGCGGAATCGCCCAGGGTCGAGTGCCCGTGGAGAGCGAGGTGCAACAGCTCGGAACTCGAGAGTGGCAAGTCCTCGAGTTCGTGGATGCGTTTGCTGACGCCATTCAGTCGGACGAAGCGATGACTCGGCTCGCCGAATCGCCCCTCGACGACGCGGACATCATCGCTTACGCGGACGCGGAGGAGGCCTTCACGCAGCTCGCGGTCCCGGCAGGTCAGTCGCTGGGGGCGCGCCCTCCCCCACCCCCTCCAGCGGCCTCCTCACCTCGCGCAGCGTCCGGCCCTGCTTCCGCGCGGTTCCCAGCTCCGCCCAAGGCGGCCAACGCCAGCTACGATGAAGACGACGACGCCGCGACCCGCGTGGCATCGTCTCCGCTCTCCTCGTCCCCGCTCAGCGCTGGCGGCCCGCCGCCTATCCCTGCCGCCGCGGCGTTGTCTCGCCCATTCCCTCCGGAGCAAGCGCTCATGCAGGGGCCTCCGGCAGTGATCGTGCAAGACACGCCAGCGCCACCTGTCCCGCAACCCATGCAGCAAGCGCCCATCGTGATGGCGCCTCCCCCGCAGCAGAGCTCTGGGTCAGGCCTGGCGACAGGACTCCTGGCGCTGCTCGTGCTCGTGCTCGCAGGCTGTCTCGGCCTGCTGCTCTGGATGCTGTCGAAGCAATAAGCTAGAGCGGTTGACCCCGGTCTCCCTCGCCAGCACAACGCGAGGCATGCGTTGGCAGTTTTGGATCGATCGCGGCGGCACCTTCACCGACTGCCTCGGCCGGGCGCCTAGCGGCGAACTCAGCGTGGCCAAGGTGCTCAGCGACGATCGCGCGCCCCTCGTCGGGATCCGCCAGCTGCTGGGGCAATCCCCCGACACGCCGATCCCACCCTGCGACGTGCGCATGGGCACGACGGTGGCGACCAACGCGCTCCTCGAACGCCGAGGCGCCGCCATGGGGCTAGTCATCACGCGCGGCTTCGCGGATGCCTTGAAAATCGGCACACAAGCCCGACCTGACATCTTCGCGCTCAACATCCAGCGCCCCGACGTGCTCTACCGCGAAGTCTGCGAAGTTGATGCGCGACTGGATCCCCAGGGTAACATTCTCGCGGCGCCTTCAGCCCCTGAGCTGGCCGGCACCTTCAAGAGCTGGCGTGAACGCGGATTGCGCAGCATCGCCATCGTGGTGCTGCACTCCTACTTGAACCCAAGCCTCGAGCAACAGATCGCGGCGCTCGCGAAGAGCCATGGCTTCGACGACGTGTACCCATCCCACGAAGTCGCGAGGGAGCTTGGCCTGACAGCTCGCGGCGACACCACCACCGTCGACGCCTATCTCACGCCGCTCTTAAGCGACTACCTCAGGAGCCTCGAGCGGGAACTACCAGGAAGCAGCCTGCGTCTCATGCAGTCGAGCGGCGCGCTCACCGACGCCGCCGCCTTTAGAGGTCCCGACGCGATCCTCTCGGGGCCCGCGGGCGGCGTCGTCGCCTACGCGAAGATCGCCGAGCGCCACGGCGCATTGCCCGCGATTGGCTTCGACATGGGCGGGACGTCCACAGACGTCTCTCGCTTCATGCACGATCTACCCCTGGTGTTCTCTACGGAAACATCAGGGATCCGCTTGCGCGCGCCAACCCTCGACATCCACACGGTTGCCGCCGGCGGTGGCTCGATTTGCCAGTGGCGCGATGGTCGCCTGCAAGTCGGACCGGAGAGCGCCGGTTCGGACCCCGGTCCACTTTGCTACGGCAAGCCCCACGCCAGCGAGCTGACCGTGACTGACGTCAATCTCACACTCGGGCGCCTCGACGACAGCCGATTCCCATTCCCCCTAGACCGTCAGCGTGCCGAGGCTGCCCTCGTGACGCTGTCTGACGAACTTGAGATGTCGCCCCTCGAGGCCGCGACGGGTTTTTTCCGTGTGGCTACGCACAACATGGCGGAGGCGATCCGCAAGGTCTCAGTCTCCCGGGGCTATGATGTCCGGGAACACGCGTTGGTGGTCTTCGGCGGCGCGGGTGGTCAGCACGCTTGCGCGTTGGCTCGTGAGCTCGACATCCGGCGCATCTTGATCCATCCGCTGGGTGGCGTACTGAGCGCGTACGGTATGGGGCTCGCCGACGTGGGCTGTCACCGGTCACGCGAAGCCGGGCGCAGCGAACTCTCGGAGCTCACACTGCGCGCGTTGGAGCCGGTGTTCCAAGACCTGGAGCGCAGCGTGAGGAGCGAACTCGAGCGCACGCCGAATCCCGACGGGCTGCCCGTAGAACTGCGACGTTTCGTCGACGTGGGCTATCAGGGCTCAGAGACGTTCCTCACCCTAGAGGTCGCCAAGCTAGCGGACACGGACGACGGCAAGCCAGGCGACCGCATCGGTGCGCTGGTAGAACGCTTCGAGCAGGACCACCAGCGGCTCTTCGGTTACCTCCGGGAACAGCGCGCGGTGCTGGTTTCCCAGGCACGCGTTCAGGGTCGTATCGCGTCAGGCGAAGTCCCGGTGTGCTTCAGCGATGAGCAAGCGTCACCGACGGCACTCGGTTCGACCCGCGTGTGGTTCGGCGAGCCAGCCGGGAGCAGCGATGGCTGGGTGGAGGACGTACCGATGCTGTGGCGAGAGGATCTGCGTGGGAGTCTCGTTGGACCCGCGCTGATCCTCGACGCGACGGGTTCCATCGTCCTGGACCCAGGCTTCACACTCCAGGTGACTAGCGACGGCACCTTGGACATCCGCCGCGGCGACGACCAGCACGCCGCGCGCATCGTTAGCGATGCCGATGCACGGGATCCGGTGCGCCTGGAGATCTTCGGGAACCAGTTCATGTCCATCGCCGAGCAGATGGGACATGTGCTGGAGCGTACCGCGCTCTCGACGAACATCCGTGAGCGCCTCGACTTCTCGTGCGCCGTCTTCGATCCCCAGGGAAACCTCGTCGCGAACGCGCCGCACATCCCCGTACACCTTGGCGCCATGGGTGAGTCCGTGAGCGCGACACTCGCCGCGCACCCATCGATGAAGCCCGGCAGCGTCTATGTCACCAATGACCCCGCCGGTGGAGGCTCCCATTTGCCGGACGTGACGGTCGTCACCCCGGTGTTCATCGATGGCGGCTTGGAGTTCTTCGTCGCCAGTCGCGGACACCACGCGGACATCGGAGGCATAACCCCGGGCTCGATGCCTCCCTTTTCGCGTTGCCTCGCGGAAGAGGGCGTGGTCTTACGCTGTCTCCCACTGGTGCGCGAAGGCAAGCTCCTCGAGTCGGAGTTGCTCGAAGTCTTGAGCAGCGGCCCCCACCCAGCGAGGGCCCCGCGGGACAACATCGCCGACTTGCTGGCTCAAGTCGCGGCGAACAACCAGGGCGCGACGCTCCTCGCAGAGCTGTGTCAGCAGCAAGGCGTCCCGGTGGTCAAGGCCTACATGCGCCATATCCAAGACAACGCTGCCGAGCTAGTCCGGGCGCGTCTCGTGGCCCTTGGAGATGGCGAGTACCATTTCGCCGATCAGCTCGACGACGGCGCGCGCATCGAGGTGACCCTGCGGATCCGAGGTGGAGAGCTTGACATCGACTTCAGCGGGACGGCGCCGACGGTCGAGAGCAATCTCAATGCGCCGAGGGCAGTCACGGTCGCGGCGGTGATCTACGTGCTGCGTGCCTTGGTGGGTCACCCCATCCCGCTGAACGCGGGCTGCCTACGTGGAGTGCGGATCAGCATCCCAACGCACAGCCTCCTCGATCCTCCAGCAGACGCGGCGGTGGCGGGGGGCAACGTCGAGACGTCTCAACGCGTCGTCGATGTGCTGCTCGGTGCACTGGGCGTCGTGGCGGCCAGCCAGGGCACGATGAACAACCTGACGTTTGGCGACGCGAGCTTTGGTTACTACGAGACCATCGCGGGAGGAGCCGGCGCTGGACCGGACTTCCGTGGGGCAAGCGGCGTGCACACCCACATGACCAACACCCGCATCACCGATCCGGAGGTCCTCGAGCATCGCTTTCCGGTGCGGCTCCACACGTTTGCACTTCGAAGCGGCTCGGGTGGAGCCGGCGCGAACCCGGGCGGAGACGGCGTCGTACGAGAGTTCGAGTTCTTGAAGGATCTCGACGGCGCGATCCTGAGCGAGCGCCGCCAGGTGGCTCCGTTTGGCCTGAGCGGAGGCGAGCCTGGGGCACGAGGGCGGAACCTGCTCAACGGCAAGCCACTCCCGGCGAAAGCTCAGCTGATGCTGCGAGCGGGAGACCGCCTCCGAATCGAGACCCCCGGCGGCGGTGGCTATGGCGCTTTGCCTGGGCCGGCATCACCTGGCGCGCCGGCATCCGACGGCACGCCTGCGTCTCCGGCGTCAGGCACGCCCGGCGCAGGCGCTTGACCCGCGCTGAACTGGGCCTTCACTCCTAACGCCAAGGCACAGCTATTCGACTGGCGCTCTTGGGCGGCCTGGGTGCGCACGTCGGTCGCCTTGCCTCCGCCGACTGGTAGGAGCCGACCGGTCGCTTCCGCACGGTAAGTAAACACGCGCTGCTTGCTCTTCAGGTCCCAAATCCCGACCCGGGCGAAGTGCTGGGAACGTCGGATACGCTCTTCGTCGGTCTCATCCGGCTCGTCCGGGCCGGCGTCGTAGGCCGGCTTTGGTAGCCCGGCGGGCGGATCCTCGTCGAGCACCACCGTGAGGAAGCGCGCGCGCTCCAACACCTCGGCAGCGATGGGCACGTCTTCCTTCGTCGTACGGTCCAGGTCGCGATCGTAGATGCGCAGAGCAAGCTCCGAGCCCGCTTGGTTCACCTCATCGCTCCACTCGTTCGAAAGCACCCGGAGCGCGCGAAACGCAAGCCGCAAGTTGTAGGGCTGTACGGGACGCGTGCAGACATCCCACTCGTTGCATAGGTAGCCGCTCTCGCAGTCCGCTTGCACCTTGCACGCGAGGCCCTTGCGCGGGTCCACGCCGTCCTTCTGACGGAAGAAGCAGGTGGTGAAGCCATCGCGCAGGGAGTTCTGCGCGGCCTTGCGCAGGCTCTTGCCGTCTTTGGCATTTTCCATGCGCAAACGCAGGTACACCGCAGGTTCACTCTGGATCAGTGCCAGGTCGGCCCCGTCGGCGACCTCGTTGCCAAGCCAGGGCTGCTTCGCGAGCTCCAGAGTCCAGCCCTCCACGCTGTCACGAAACGGGATCAGCTTCGTCCCAAGGGTTTGGGACATCGCGCGTTGCCGCGCCAACGTACGGCTCTTGGCGCTCGAGAGCTTGCTCTCGCTCACCCACCAATAGATGCCCGCGAACGCCGCGAAGATAACCAGCGTCCAGAGCCAGAACTGGGGGGGACTGGCGGGCAGCCTCGCGCGCCCGGTCGCCATCTGGCGCTTACGCACGGCCCGCGCCTCATTCAGGGTCGGCAGTCCTCGTTCTCGGGGTTCCTTTGCCACGCTTCTCCTGGGGTCTCGCAGCTCTCGTGCCGTTGGTCAATCAGTGCGAAACAAAGCAGCTCGCCCGCGGGTCCGTTGCAGACTCCCCTGGGCCGCACAAGTTCCTTGCCGCGGCGAACTCAGTGCGTGGAGATCTGGTTTTCCAGTGCACAAAACGCCAACGCCCGCCGAGTGGGCGGGCGTTTTGCGATCGAAGTGGGGGGCTATTCCTTGCCGCCGCCACCACCACCCAAGCGACCAACCATGAAGCTGATGTTGGGGTAGCCGGCGTAGGCTGCCGTTTGGAACACGCTCTTCACGACCAGCGCGGGCACCTTGCGGTCAACCTGCAAGATGGCAACGCCGGGGAACTCCTGTCCGGGGTTCAGCTGCTTCCACAGGTCGCGCTTGGCCTTGAGGATTTGGAACAGCTCGTCGATGCGCTGGAGGCGGTTCGCCTCCTCGATGGCGCGGGTGTTACCGGCGGCGTTTCCGTCCACCAGAATCTGCGTACCCGTGATGGCCACCATGGGCGCATCCAGCATCTCCTGAACGTTCTCTGCCTTCGGTAGCTTGACGTTCTTGTCCAACGGCAGCTCACCCGTCGCCGAGAAGCTCGCCAGGAGGAACAAGACGATGCAGAGCAAGAAGTCGATGAACGGAATCAGCGGGATTTCGGTGTTTAGCGCGCGGCCACCACCACCCACCACCTTCTTGCGCACGAAGCCCAAGCCGATGTGATGCATGAGCCTGCGGCCAGGAACCGTGACCGGCTGATGAAACCTTGATAGGGGCTTATCTCCACCAGACATGTTGCCTCAGTTCACCGAGAAGGTGACGTTGAATGCCGGGACCTTTTCCGTCTTACCCCCGACGGTCCAATCGCGCTGCGGGGTGTAGATGGCGTCGATGACTGCGATCACATCCGCGAAGGGCGTGCTGTTGTCCGTCGCCAGCACAGCTTGGTCGCGCTTCGGGTCAGTCGCGTTGCGGTGGGTGCCGTTGGCCTCCCACTCCTTCTTGATCTTCTCGGCGAGGTCCGGGTAGCGGTACTCACCGTCTTCACCCACGTTGACCTTCTTGCGCTCGACGTCGATCGTGTTGACGACCGTGGAGCCTTCCTTCCAGATCAGCGTGAACTTGCGCTCTCCGCGCATTTCCACGTTCAAAATCTTCGGCTTCTCAGGCTTCTCGAGCGGCTCGTCCTTCGGGGGACCGGGCACGCGCGCATCGGCGTTGATGCGAGCCATCTGGCTCCACACCGCGGTGACGAGTAGGAACATCACCAAGCAGAGCAAGAAGTCGATAAACGGAATCAGGGGGATTTCCTGGTTTACGGGGCGTTTGCCACCGTGACCCCCTACGTCGATACCTGCCATCTGTCCTATTCCTCACTACCGAGAGCCTCTGCCCTGAGAGGCCCCACAACCTGGAGCGATTCGTGCCTCAACGCGATCCTGGGGACCGGGCGTGGGCACGCGGGTTGAGCACACTAGCGCTCAACCCGCATGGGTGACCGATCACTCTGCAGCGGTTTCGACGCCCTGCAGGTTGACCTTCTGGCGGTTGGCGACGACGAGGTTCAGCACGCTGACGGAAGCCTCGTTGATGTCGTCTTCCATGCCCTGAGTCTTGCCGTTCAAGAAGGCGAAGCCCATGAGCGCGATGATTGCGGAGATCAGACCGAATGCGGTGCAGTTCATCGCTTCGGAGATACCTTCCGCGAGGATACGCGCCTTCTGGCTCGGGTCGATGCTCTCGCCACCGACGGCGCCGAACGCCTTGATCAGACCGACGATGGTGCCGAACAGACCGCACAGCATCGCGAGGTTCGCGAAGAGGGCGAGGAAGCCCGTGCGCTTGTTGATCTTGGGCATCTCCTTCAGAGCTGCCTCATCCATCGCCGCCTGGACTTCTTCGTCGGGGCGATTGACCTTGACCAAACCGGCCTGAACGATGCGCGCGAGGGGCGCGTTCGCGGCAGAGCACATCTTCACGGCCTTGGCGACATCGCCAGCCAGGATGCACTTCTGCATGGTTGCCAGGAACACGTCCTTGTTGATGGACGCACCGACTAGGTAGACCGTGCGCTCTGCGATGATTGCGATGGAGCAGATCAACCAGAACAGGATGAGATACATCGCCCATCCGCCCGCCTGATAGTGATGCCAGACTGAAGACATTGCCCTTACCTTCTCCTGATGCTTCCCAGGCCGATCCCGACGCTTGGGATTCCGCGCCCTGAAGCGCGGATGGTTCCAAAAATTTTCCGACCCGGTAGTACTCCGCCACGACTAGCGCGTCGGAGTTGTTGCTTGATCCCGCGAAGCGAGACCGTTCTAGCCAGCACCTCCCAAGTCAGCCGTGCTGGGCGAAAGACGCCAGCCCAACGACTCGGTTCGTGCCCACGCTCCCAGTTCCCGCCACATCCATTCGTTGTTCTCGGCCTCGTGCGCCGCTGCGTAGCGAGTTGGTGTTTGCACCAACCGCTGCGTTTCGGAGTTTTGAGTCACCCCGGAAACAAGCGTCTTCCGACACTGGATTCCAAGGATTGCCGAGCCTGAATTGATGGGTCGATCTCCGGGTGCTTCGTGTTGACTCGCCCGACATTGAGCGAACCGATACCGCGCCATCATGCTGAAGCTGACCCGGGACAGTCAAGGTCCATTGGGTGTCCAAAGTGTCTTAGAGTCCCGACAGAAAGTTCCGATATCCGTATAGAATTCGCTCATTCGGCGCGGCGTCTCGCCGTCGCCCGCGGTGCTTGCCCGCCACTGCGTATCAGCTCGAATTCAGCCGCGCTTGGCTGCGAGCTGGCACTCGTCGTTCACGCGCGGAAAGAGAATCGAGGCGCCAATGCGAAAATGGTCACCTCACCGGACCAACTGACTTCATTCCAGTGTCAATGCGATTTGGAGTGGCTTCCGCTTCCAGTGCGCACGGCAATTTACATGTCTGTTTCAATGCTGAGAGAGTCGCGCCGGACGCTCGCCCGTGAAGCGTCGTGGTAGGTGTTCGGGCCCTGGGGCTTGGGGGAGAGGAGCGTCGGTCCAGGCGCCTGGGACTTATACAAGTGCGCCGCCGGGAAACGGGGGCCAGCGTGTTGCCTCGGGGCCTAATGATTCGGGAGCGCTGACCGTCTGTGCCCCGACACACCGTCGCGCCTGCTGCAGGGGTGTTCGGCCTTGCGTTCTCGTTACCGCGAACGCTCGCGTTCAGAGGCTCATGGGAGCGGAAACAACTAGCCCAACCTTAAAGCACCCGTCTCCCTTCGCGCCCGGGAGGCGCGAACAGACAGACAGCGCGCCCGGGAGGCGCGAACAAACAGACAGCGCGCGCCCGGGAGGCGCGAACAAACAACGATTCGGGCGCCTCCAGCTAACTGAACGTTCCCGCGGATCTACGACGTGAGCATCGTGAGTCCGCAGTGTGCTTGCACCTCGAATCGCGCGGCGGCTATAGTCGCCCGCACTCCACTATTCAGGTGGTAGAGGCGCCTTTCGGAGGGCAGCGCCGGTGCGTAGCCGCTCCTCAGGATTACAGCCGCAACCAGAGAGGGATAAGCGGAATGCAGCTCCTGCTTCTTGCAGACGGATCCAGCCAGCTCGTCGAGGCCTTCAAGCACAACCCGACCTTCATGGTCCTGAACCTGTTCTGTTCAGCGGTTGTGATCACCATCGTTATCGAGCGCTTCGCGTTCCAGCTCAGCCGATATCGCGTGAACTCCAAGGAGTTCTTCGCGCAGATCAAGAAGCTGGTCACCGCGGGCAACATCGACCGCGCTATCAAGCTGTGCGAGGCGAGCGACTATCCGATCCTGCAGCTCGTCAAGGCGGGCCTGACTCACTCCAACAAGGATGAGGCCGAGATCGACGCAGCGCTCAGCGAGAAGCTGAGCGAGCTCAAGCCGCAGGCAGAGAAGCGAGTCGGCGCGCTGTGGTCGCTCGCTAACATCGCGACCCTGATTGGTCTGCTTGGAACGGTGTCCGGTCTGATTGCAACCTTCAACGCAATCGCCGCACCGGGCCTCACTCAGGCCGACAAGCAGCGCCTGCTGTCGAATGGTATCGCTGAAGCCATGTACAACACCGCGCTCGGTCTGGGCATCGCGGTGTTCTGCATGATCACGCACATCATCCTGCACACCCGTGCGAAGGCCATCCAGCACGACCTCGAGTCGGTGATGGAGCGCACCTTCAACCTCCTCACGATCCAGACCAAACGGGGCCAGTACTGATCCTGGCGCTCAGCGCTAAACCGCTGGCATCAAGATGGCTGCACCCGGTCAAACAGACGCTCCGCTGACAGCGGCTCAACGCGGCAAGATCCGCCGTTTGAGTCAGCCGGCGGAGCTCAGCCCGGATGAGGAAGGTGGCGAACTCAACATCGTTCCCTTCCTCGATATCGTCGTCAACATCCTCATCTTCGTGTTGGCGACGGTCGCGGTGACGTTCACCGCGACCATCGATACTGCGCCCCCCGCAAGCGGTGGGACTGGCACGCGCAGTCAGGTGACCGAGAAGTCGCTCAACCTGACCGTGTTCATCGTCAACGATGGCTTCAGCATCAAGGCGTCGGGCGGAAGCGTTGCACCAGGTTGCAGCGGGCTCGGCTCCGGCATCACGATTCCGCTGCGCGGTGGTCGCTACGACTACGACGCACTCACGGCGTGCGCCAAGAAGCTGAAGGACTCCTCCCCTGACTTCAAGGAGGAGAACAACGTCTACCTCGCCCCCAACCCGGGCACGGACTACCAGACCATCGTCAGCGTAATGGATTCCCTGCGGAATACTGCTGCAGGCGATCCTCTGTTCACCGACGTCAACTTCAAGGTGTCCAAATGAGCGACGCAGGGCCTCAGCAATCTCCGCCGACACCCAAGGCTTCGGTGGTCAAGTACAAGGCTGCCCTGCGCACGGCCATGCGTCGCAACGCGATGGAGCCGGAGATCAACTTCCTCAACATCACCGCGATGCTCGACATCATGACGATCATCCTGGTCTTTTTGTTGAAGACGCTCGGGGAATCGAGCGCGTCCATCCCCCAGTCGGACGACCTCAAGCTTCCGAACAGCATCATCCGCACCCAACCCTCCCAAGAGGGCGTCGTCGTCACCGTCTCGAAATCTCAGATCTTGGTCGACGACGACAGCGTGGTGAAACTCCCGAGCCGAGAGAGCCAGATTCAGTCTGGGGTGGGTGCGCGCAACAAGCGCAAGGGGCCGAACGACCTCTACATCACTCCATTGGGAACGCGCCTTCAGGAGGCTCGCAAGACCGACAAGGCCGTGCGAGCAGCAAAGCAGCTCGACCCGAATCAGCCGTCGGAGGCGATCATCATCGCCGACGGTACGATCCCGTTCAGAACGCTGAGCGAGGTGCTCTTCACTTTGGGTCAGAGCGAGTTCGGCAAGTATCACCTGATGGTGATGCAGGCGAAGACTCGCGAGGAGTAGATCCACCGCTACTGGATCCACGAGGGCGAGTCACCTGACTCGCCCTCGCTGCATTTTGTGCCCTTGGAAGGGCGAGCAAGCACCAGGACTCAGGCGCGCGCCACTAGCAAATCCGAGCGAAGAGCCAGTTCCTGGCCACTCGTTGGCCGCGCAGGAATCGGGAGGCTCCAATGTGCGCATCCTCGCTTGCTCCGCCCGCGAGGCCCGTGCTAGGACCCGCTCAAACGGCTCGTCGCTTCTTTGTGGAGACGACCGGCCCCTGCCGAGGAGACGGACCTGGCGAGGACGCGAGAAACCACTCGCAACGCCAAACCGGGTCAGGATCTGCCCACCAAGCCTGTTGGTGGGCTGAGCAAGTAGCGCCGAAGGCGTGCTGGCCGTCGCAGGACCGCCGACATCTCCCAGAATTGCGGCTTGCCTTTGGCCCGTTCCAGGGTCTCAGCTCGCCTGGGTTTGCTGCGCAAACCGTGTGTTCGCTCCGTTGGGCTCGAATGCACCACGAAATCGCGAATTTCCTCGCGAACGACGGGCGAAACCTGGACCTGAGGACGCGGGCTCCAAAGCCGCGAGGTTCGCCTCGTTTGGTGCCGTCGTGATCGAGTTCGCACTGGTCCTAGGGGTCAATGGGTTTGGCCTAATCTTCGCCATCGTCTTGGCGCGCTGGCTCGTGGCCCGAGATGCCGGAGGCGCTGAGCTGCGTCGGCTCGGAAACGCGCTGGAGCGCGCCGTCCAGGGGTTCATTTGGGGCGGGCTCAAGCGGGTGCTGTTGGCGTTGCTGCTCGTTTCCGCGCTGTGCTTCACGCTCTATGGCTTCCTCCCGGGCAAGGGTGTCGGCCGCGTCGACGCCGGTTTGTGGGCGCTCATGGGAGCCCTGCTCGGAGGGCTGGCGGCGTCGGTCACGGCGTATGCCGCGGCGCACGTTGCCCACAAGGGCAGTGTCCGCTGTGTGGCTGCCTCACGACTCAGCCTGGATCGATCGCTCAGCATCGCCATGCGCGCTGGCGGGGTCGCCGGGTTACTCACGGAAACGGTGGCCGCAATTTCGGTTGGCGCGTTCGCCGCCCTCATCGCGGGACTGCGAGGGGCCTTCAAGTTGACGGGCGACACCAGCTGGGTGGCGTCGGTCTCTGCGTTGCTACCGACCATCGCGCTTGGCGCGGGAACCGCGGGCTTGCTGCTCCAGCGCGGCGGCTCGATTTTTCACGCCGCAGGTGACGCGGGTGGCGACCTGACTAGCAATCGCGTCGCAGGTCTAGATGACGACGACACACGTAACCCCGCCATGGTGGCAGATCTGGTCGGCGACCACGTTGGCCTCGTCGTTGGGCGCACGCTGACGACCTTCGTCGCCGCCTGCGCCAGCCATGTTGCGATGCTGGTCGTTGGCTTGTGGGTGTACGAGAAGAACCTAACCAGCGTGCCTGGAGCACTTGGGCTGGCGCTGCTTCCGCTCTTGGTGCGTGCTTTCGGCGTCTTCGCAAGTAGCATCGGGCTTCTGGTGGTACGCACCAATGAAGGGGCGGTTCCGCGCGGAGCGCTCATGCGGGGGCAGCTGGTCTCGTGGCTGATCGCCCTATCCGGAATCGTGGGTGCCTCGTACTGGTTGGCCCAGGGCGAGTGGTGGCGATTTGCTAGCGCCGGAGCGCTAGGTCTCTGCGCCTCGACCGGTGTGGCGCAGCTCGTTGGATTCCTCCAAGAACGAGCACGCGGCAACCCACGGGACAACAACGAGGCACTGCGCGACGGCGCCAGCGCACTGATCATCCACGGTGTTTCTCGAGGCAGCGGGGCCGCGCTGGTGCCTCTGGCAGTGCTTGGGGTGGGAGTTACGGCCGCTCATTACATCGGCTCGAAGAGCACGATCACCGAAGCGGGCTCCCTGAGCCTGCTGGTGTGCGTGGCCGCGATCCTGGTGCCCTCCCCCTACCTACTCGCGCTGGCGACGTTCGCCCCCATCGCCGACAACGCGCGCGGCGTAGCAAGCCTCAGCCGGAGTGGGAGCACCGATGTTGAACGCCGCACGGAAGCGCTAGACCAAGCAGGCTTCGTTTCTCTGCGCGCGGCCTCGACCCACATGCTGCTCGCAGGCGGAAGCGGCGTGTTGCTCGGAGTCCTCGCGGCGCCGTGCCTGGCGGGACTCGGCTCGACGCTAACCTTGGCACACCCAGCGGTGATTTGGGCGGGCATGTTGGGCGCGGCGCTCGTGCTCTTCTATTCGAGCGGAACAATGGGACGCGCGGAGCGAGCCGCACGGGCCCTGGGCAAGGAAGTCGAAAGGCAGCTGCGCTCAGTTCCGCGAGGTAACTCGAACAGCATCGCTAGAGATTTCACCCCGGCGTACAAGGCGTGCATCGACCTCGCGGGGAAAAACGCTCTGGAGCGCCTCGCGCGTCCGGCGCTCCTTGGCCTGGCTGTACCGCTGCTGCTCGGGCTCGCCTTGCGTCGCCTCTACGGCACCGCAGACGGGAGCATCGCAATGCAGGCGCTGATCGCCTTCTTGGTGCTCGCGACGGGCACAGGGCTCGTGCTCGCCTTGGCCGCTGACGCAACCAAGTACACGCTCGGAGGCCTGCGCCGCGCGACTCGCAACAAGAGCACCGGGGAAACACGCAGCGCCAGCGTTGGTGGAGATGCCTTCGCAGACGTGCTCGCGAACGTTGGTGGCTCCGCCGCCTTTCTTTTCACTCTTTCGGCTGCCGCGGTCGTGCTCGTCGCGGCGCCCTTCCTGAACTGATGCAGACGTCGACAAGGCAGAGCTTCCGACTCGCACGCGCGTCCGCGCGCCCCGACGCCCGCGGCCCGAATAGGAACCAGACATGACCACTCCCCTTCAGTCCCGGCTAGCGGACTCTCTCTCCACCCTCTCCGACCGCGGCCTTCGTCGGCTGCTCGGCGCCCGCACCTTCCTGCGTGGCCTCGACTACGAGAAGCGGCGAGTCGTAGAGGATGTCGCGATCAACGACATCAACGCCACCGGTCGAGTCAAAGGGTCTGACCCAGACCCCTATGAGGTCGAGATATCGCTGACCGACGAGGGCATCAAGGCGACCTGCACCTGTCCCGCCTTCAAGAAGACGAATCAACACTGCAAGCACGTAGCGGCGCTGCTGATCAACGTGCGCAACCAAGCACGTGCGAAGTTACCGCGAAGAGAACCGACGCCTCCCACGCCGCCCCAGCCCCAGAATCAACAGAACAACGGCGAGAGCAAGGCCAGCAGGCGCCGAGATCGCCGACGCAGAGCCCAGCTGCAGCAGCTGCCGGTTCCGCCCGGAGTCGATCTCCCCCCCAACCTCGATGCGACGGCCCGTCCCACCGGCATTGGTGCCTGGCTCGCACCTCGAGGCGCCACGAAGACGCTCAGCCTCGAGTTCCGCATCCACGTGCGCCAGGGAGGGCTGACCGTCACGGTGCTGGACACCGACGCCCGCGTTCCGTTGCTGCCAAGCGTGGCGTTGAACTGGCAAGCGATGTCTCCGACCTCAGACCGCGACGCCCTACGCGTGCTCACCCGCTTCGAGAGCGGCAACCCTCGCCACCCCGCCGTCGATATCCGCGGGGAAGACGCTGCAGAGCTCTTGCCGCTGCTCAAGGGGAGGCGCGTACTTCTCGAGCCGGCGCTCATGCAGCTGCGCTTTGCGGACGAAGAGCTGCGTCCCCGTTTCGACTTGGAGATGGTCGGCAACGACACCATCGTGGCGAAGGCCACCTTTGAGCGCGCGGGCGAACCCCGACGCTTCTCGCTGTCCACGGGCGGATGGTTCGAGGGCTCTCCTGGGTGGCACATCGAAACCGGTGAAGGCGTCGCGCGTCCGCTAGACCGCAAGGTTTCTCCGGCGGCCCTCAGGCGTCTGCTCAAGAGCCCGACCATCGCTGAGCCTGCGAGCGAGCTGATCGGGCTGATCACCAACGGCCTGCCACGGGTCGCTCTCGAGGTCGGTGCTGAGCTACCTGATCTGTCTCAGGTCGCCGATGTCATCGACCTCGAGCCGACGTTCCGCTTGCGCGCGGGAGGGAGCTTGACTGAGGCCCACGTCAGCTTGAAGGCGGAATACGCCGACATCGAGGTCGAGGTCCGCGCAGACGGCATCTCGCCACCGATCTTGATCCTTCCCCCTGAAGAGGGTCAGAAGCGCGCCAAGTGCATCCGGTGCGACATCGCTGGTCAACAAGCCGCGGTGCAACAACTACTAGATTTGGGGCTCAACCCCGACGAATCGGGCGAGTCCTTCGAAGCCAAGGGCGGCGACGCCATCGACTTCTGGTCGAAGGGTGTCGAGGCGCTGCCTGAAGAGTGGGACTTGTTCGTACCAGACGAGCTCGCGGGCACTCGCGTGCGATCGAAACCGATCCAAATGAACGCTCGAGTCTCGAGCGGCGTGGACTGGCTAAACGTCAAGATCACATACGAGAGCGAAGGAGTTGGCGTCGATGTCGACGAGCTGCGTCGTTGCCTCGCGGAAGGGCTGAAGTACGTCCGCCTCTCGGACAACAGCTATGCGCCGTTCGACGCGAACCGCGTCCAACAGCTGATCGACCGCGAAGTCGAGCTGATGGCTGCTGCAGGTAAGAACGGGAAGATCCCGCTATCTCACGCGGGGCGCATTCAGGAACTCCTCGAGCACACGGACAGCTCCACCGTAGCCGCCGCAACGAAGGCGCTCTTCAAGAAGCTCGCCTCCATCGATTCCATCAAGGCGATGAAGAAGCCGCGAGGCTTGAAGGCAACGCTACGCCCCTACCAGGAGCAGGGCCTGTCGTGGCTCAGGTTCGTTCATGACTTGGGCTCCGGCGGCGTCCTCGCTGACGACATGGGTCTCGGAAAGACGATTCAGACCATCGCGCTGATGCTCTCATTGAAGAACGAGCAGAAGTCACTACGTGCGTTGATCGTCGCCCCGACCAGCGTCGTGTCCAACTGGGTGCGCGAGATCGAGCGCTTCGGACCCACGCTGACGACCGCTCTGTGGCACGGCGCTGGGCGTCGGGAGCAGCAGAGCGAGCTCGGCAACGCGAACGTGATCATCACAAGCTATGCCCTGTTGCGACGCGACATCGACCTCTTGAAGAAGCTCGAGCTCGACTACGCGATCCTGGATGAAGCGCAGAACATCAAGAACCCCCTGAGCGCGACGGCCCAGGCGGCGAAGGAGCTCAACGCCAGCCACCGCTTGGCGCTCACGGGTACCCCGATTGAAAACCGCTTGAGCGAGATCTGGAGCATCTTCGAGTTCGTCAGCCCTGGCCTCCTCGGACCGCTCAACAAGTTCGAAGAGCGCTTCGCTCGCCCCATCGATCAGGGCGACTCCAAGAAGGCCGCGCGGCTTAGAGCGGTGATTCACCCCTTCATCTTGCGTCGCACCAAGATGGAGGTCGTGAAGGATCTGCCGCCGAAGATCGAGAGCGACCAGATCATCGATCTCGCGCCGGATCAGCGCGCCATCTACACCCAGGTGCTGCGTGAGGTGCGAGCGCAAGTGATGGGCGAGGTGGAACGCGTCGGCGTCGCCAAGAGCCAGCTACACATCTTGGCCGGTCTAACCAAGCTGCGTCAGGCGGCGTGCGATCCGCGGCTCTTGGGGCTCCCACGGGAGTTCACCCACGAAGACAGCGGCAAGCTGATGGCGCTGCGCGAACTCGTTGAAGAGTGTGAGTCCGGTGGTCACAAGGTGCTCATCTTCTCGCAGTTCGTTTCGATGCTGAAATTGATGAAGAAGGCGTTCGACGAGGACAAGATCACCTACGAGTACCTCGACGGAAGTACCACCGATCGCCCCGAACGTATCGACCGCTTCCAGAGCGATCCGACGGTGACCTGCTTCTTGATCAGCCTGAAAGCGGGTGGCTCCGGCCTCAACCTGACAGCGGCGGACACGGTGATCCATTTCGATCCTTGGTGGAACCCCGCGGTGGAAGACCAAGCTTCGGACCGCGCGCACCGCATCGGGCAGAAGAAGGTCGTGAGCGTCTACCGCTTGGTGGCCGCTGGTACCATCGAGGAGAAGATCCTGCAGCTCAAGCAGAAGAAGAAGGACTTGGTCGCGAGCGTGCTGACGGAGGACTCCGGCGGCGCAAAGAAGCTGACCAAGGAAGACCTAGAGGATCTTTTCCGCGTAGAATAGCTTGCGGACCCTTCCCAGCGAGAGGCCCGGACGCTACCAGCGTTCGGGCCTCTTTCGTGTGCGCGGCGCACGGGGGGACAACCCGCTGCGCGAAGGGCGACCCAAAAGGGCGCACACCCCCCAGCGCCGCTCCACTGCGCCCCTAAGTGCGGCGGGTGCGCCGTACAAATGCGAGAAGGCCCGCCGAGTGGCGGGCCTTCTTGGCTTGAGCACGACAGCCGCGCCGCAAACCTCGGAGCGATCAGACGTCGCCGGTCGACTGCTGGCAGCCCATGCCGGTGTCGTACCCGCACGGACCGTTGTTCGTAACGCAGCAGGCAGTGCCGAAACCGCTGTTGGGACAGAATGCGGGGTTGCACGTGCCCATGCTTCCACCGTTTCCAGTGCCGCCGCTGCCGCCCGCCGCGCTACCGCCGTTGCCACCGTTTGCGCCGCCAGTGCCAGCATTGCCGCTGCCGCCACTGCCACCCGCACCCGAGCCGCCGTTACCCGTGTTCCCGGAGCCAGCGTTGCCAGTCCCACCGCTACCACCGTTCAGGGTCCCGCCCTGACCGCCGGAGCTTCCACCGGTGCCAGCGGTGCCCGCTGAGCTACCACCCGTTGCGCCGTTTCCCTCGAAGACGCCGTCCTCACTGCCTGCGCATGCGCTGACGAGGAGCGCGGACGAGGCAACCAGGGTCGCGACAAAAGCCCAACGGGAGCGAGAAACGCGGTGACGGGAAGCGGGGATCTGGGTTCGCACGGTGAACCTCCTAAGGGCGGAAACTGCGCTTGGTCGAAACAGCGCGATGCAAGACGTGACCAAGAACCTCTCGGTCGCAGCTAGTTTAGTCCGAGAGACCGACCGAGGGAAAAGGGAAACCTCATGAATCTCGATTCCAATTTCCCCACATCGAAATCTTTGTCGCCAGCACGTCCTGGAAGGCAGCGCTTGACTGTGCGCGCCGCCCGCCGCGCCGCTGGTTCATCGGCTGCGCTCCCTGGATTGTTTTAGACTCAAAGTTTCTCGAAAGGCCGCTTTTTCTGGAGTGATCAGCAACAAGCGACGGTGTGGGTGGCGCGCGCCGTTCAGCGCGCAGCGGTCGTCTTGACTCCATACGGCAAACACTCGCGCATCCCGATGGCAACGTCGCGTCGCGTCGTCGTGGCGGAGGCCGGCGGCCAGAACGCGAGCCTCGACGTAGGCGTCGACGACCGACGCTGGTGTCGCGCTCCAGGTCCCGCGCGCAGCGACCCCGAATGCAGCTCCGGCGCACCGATCGGTTGGCGCATGTCAACGACTAGAGTGAGCCGGACTCAAGAAAGCCGCGCGCACCCGCGCAAACGCGCGACAACTCAACAATTCTAGGGACGCGGAGGACAGCTTTTGCATAGCGTGAGTCCGCCATGGACGAGCGTGAGTCCCCCTCGGCAGAGCCGACAGCGGTAGAGCCGCCCGCGGAGGAGCCGGCAGCCAACCCTGCAACGGCCCCGCGGGACGCGCCGCACACGACCGACTCGAAGGTCCCGCACGCTTCGGCGCGCCCGACGACAACCGAGCACAACGACCAACGGGAGAAGCGACTGGCAAGGGCCCTCCTCTCGCTGCTTGTGCTGCTCTTCATGGGCTTCGCGTCGTTGTATGTGCGTCGCTTGAGCAACTTCATGTTGGGCGACATGGAGTTCACCGGCTGGGTTGGCCCCATCGCCGAGCGCTTCGGCACCGCGGAGAAGCCGTACGTCGACTTCGTGCTGCCAATTCCCCCGGGAAGTTTCCTCGTGCTGCGCGCCATCCAGCTCGTGAGCGGCAAGGCCGTCTTGCTCCAGGAGCTCTGGGTCGCGGCGCTGTCACACTTGCTGATGGGGCTCCTGGGTTACGCGATGGCGCGCCCCCTGGTGGGACGCCTGAACGCCCTACTGGTGGGCATCGCGACCTTGGTGATCGTCCTACAAATCCACAAGGAATGTGCCTACGACCACACCGCCCAGCTGATGGCCTGGAGCTCGCTGGTGCTGGGGCTGCACGGGCTAACTTCAGCGGAGCGACCGAAACGGCAGCTCGGGTTGTGGCTAGGCAGCGGCCTCTGCGCCGGACTCACCTTGCTTTTCAAGCAGAGCACCGGTGTGGGTGTGGTGGCAGGCTGGTTCACAGCGCACGCGTACTTCGCAGTCATGCGCTGGCTGCGGGGTGTGCCCATCACCAGTCGCCGTGTCTTCATCAGCTGGGCCGGGGGGCTCTTGCTCGGCTGGGCGCTTACCGCGCTCGTGATTGTCGTCATCGGCAGCAGCCTCGGCGCCTTCTGGCAGGCAGTGTTCACCGACGGCGCGGACTTGAAGGGTGGGCGCTACAAGCTCGTCTTCAACCTCTTTAGCTACGTCTTTCGTCACGACGCCTACCCGGCTTCTTTCTTCTTCAGCATGCTGTTGGTCGGTGTGGTGCTCCGGTGGCTAAAGCTGCGTGGAAATTTCGACCTGCACGAAGCGCCTACTGAGCGCCTGGATGGGCGCGCGGCTCGCATGATCGGAGGCGCGCTGTTTTTGGTCTTTGGGCTGGCGATCGTCCTGCTCTTGGCTCAGGTGCGTCAGACCTGGGGGCCAGGTGTGTTCTGGCTCAAACAGACGCAGAACATTCCGGCGTTTGGCCTATTTTTTGGCTGTGTGCTGTTCGTTGGGCAGCTGCGCAGCGCGCGCTCGGAAACCCCCATCTTGGGCCACCAGCTGAACGGCTTCACGCTCGCGGTGCTGGCGACTTCGTTGCTACACAATGCGTCCTTCCCAGGGCTCCGGCCTTTTTACGACAACAACCCGATCATCCCCCTCGCCTTCGTCTTCATCTGCATCGCCCTGGAGCGAGCGAAGCTCCGCTGGGTGAAGTGGACGAGCTTCGGCCTGGTCTTGCTCGGACTGCTCGGACCGAAATTCCATCGCGCGCTGAGCGACGGCATCTATGTCGGTCGCACGGGTCACTGGGCAGGGCTCTACGTCAACGAACGCGGCGCCGAAGTGGTTCGCGCGGCGCTCCGAGTGCGCGCGCTGGCTGGCGACGACGAGACCGTGCTGGTGCTACCCGAGGACGTCGAGTTCCGACGCCTCGTCGGCCGCCCGCGACCCCAGGTGAAGGGCGCGATTCTATTCGTGGACCAGTACCCCAAGCGCCTGGTGGCGGACGACATCCGCGAGATCGACCAGCACCTGCCCAAGGTGATCGTGATTCACCCGCGGGAGGATCGGCTGTGGCAAGTGTTGTTCGAGCTCTGGTCGACAGATAGCGGTACGGCACAGCTCATGCGCCATGTGCGAAACAACCTGCTCCCCAAGTACTACAAACGCGACAGTTCTTTCCGCACGGTTTTCTTCCGAGAACGGGGCACGCTCGATGTCTACGTGCTCAAAGACGGCGTCAGCTCGGCGCAGCCGACTGGACGCTGAGTTCCGTAGCGCGCAGAGCAAGCCAGCGAGTGCGCCCAGGGTTCTCGATTTTTGGGGGAGGTGCGCCTCTCCCCCCCCAAAACCAGCCGCACGAGGCGCTCGAGCTCGCTCGATCCGTAGCCGCGCCGCCCGGCTAATGCCTGTCGGTGATCAACGACGCATGGACACGTTCATCAAGAGTCCGAACGCGATGCACATGGTCACGATGCTGGAGCCACCATA